>JBJEKI010000032.1:0-63549 GCA_051878555.1 Lepagella sp.
TCGACTCAAGGCTACGACCTCTACGACCCAAAAAATTTAAGGAACGCGCTCTAAGGACAACAAAGGTAGGCGTTTTGTGACAGACGATGGTGTAAAAAACGGACAATTTTTAGAGCGCGCTCTTATTCCGTGTGGTAGGCGAAGTATCCTTTGCTGAAGTTACTTCGCTCTATTTCAAGTAGATGGAGCATATATTGGGTGGGGGTCATGCCGGTGAAGTATTTGAATTCTTTGTTCAGATGGGAGTGGTCGGTATAACCTAAGTCGGCGACAATGTCGGTGAAGTTGTGGTCGTGGAGCGATCGGATCATGTGGGTGGCATGCAGGAAGCGGCGGGTGCGGAGCATCTGCTTGGGGCTAAGGCCAATGTTTTCGGAGAAGATGCGACGCAGTTGTCGCTCGCTCATGCAGGCGAGATCGCTGAGTCGGTCTATGCTGACGGTCGGGTGGAGTGCTATCTCTTGGCATACTCTCTGCAGGGGCTTGAGATATAAGTCAGTGCCATGGTTGTAGAGTCGGCGCTTGATGAATGTCTCGATGATGTCGATCGCTTCGCTGTCGGTGGCTGAGTCAAGTACTCGCATTTTCAGCTCATGGAAGTCGGGTACACCCAGTTGATCCATCGATACGTTCTCTTCGAGGAAGAGGTCGGAGGGTATTCCCATGATCATCTTCAGTGCGTAGGGCTGGAAGAAGACGAAGAGCAAGTGGGTATTCCCGGAGGTCTGTACGTTGATGCTATGGTTGTATTGTCCGCAGACCGAGGCGGTCTTGTCGTAATCTAATGTCCCGTTGACCATAAAGGGATTGCGTCGATGAAACATCCATTTCATCAACCCCGTAGGCAGTATGTTCATCTCCACCGAGATGCGGTCTGCCTTCATCACCCAGTAATGGTGGATATATGCCCTCAGAGAGGGATCCGGAAGTACTACCGCCGTTTGCACACACAAATATACACAAATCCTCTGAATATCTCCCTATCTCATCCCTCTTTTTTTAGAATCGCAATCTTTTTGTGTATTTGGTCAACAATGAAGAAAGCGAGTGCTCTCACGAGTACTCGCTCTATTGACGGTTGTTGGGGTCCGTCCAATCTTAACTTAATGAACAAAAATCTATCTTCTAACTTACTTATATTACCAACGAGCCCCCTCGTTTGTTCAAAGCAAGTAGGAGTTTTAACATATTTTAACACTTCTCCATAGTTTGGGAGAGGTGTTGGTTGGCTTGCTCTATCTTGGCGATTTCGTCGTAGACGCGGCGGGCGTAGGGGAGGGATATGAGGTAGATGAGTCCGCCGATGGGGAGACACCATTTCATAATGCGACGCATACGCTCTCCCCGGAAGGGATGGAGGATGAAGAGAGAGCGTGTAGTGGGGTAGCGCCCTAATGCATCGATCACCACTACATCTTGAGAGTCACTCAGATACTCACAAAGTTCGTCGGCAAGCATCCCGATCTCATCGATAGTCTTCGGGTCGTACGACTGATCCCAATATTGCCGATATCCGGGGCGCGAGCGATGTGTCGACAGCCATGCCACTGCCTGATAATGGAGCGTCTCCACCTTCGCCAATGCTACCGCAAGATTCGGATCGCGGATCACCACCTCCTTGAGGGTGACATGGCGACTCTCAGGCAACCCGAGTCTACGCCTGAACCACTCCTTATACAAGTCGGCGTTGAACACTGCCGAGTCATTCATCGCCTTGTAAGTCACGAAGATACCCAAGGGCAAGAGCACTGCCGTCGATAGCCACATGCCTGCCCATACCTCCCAGCGCCCATCACGCGCCAACTTATATCCTGTATTGTCGATGATATAATACACCAAGAAGAGCAACACCGAGATCACCAACGGTGCCCCAAGTCCACCCTTGCGGATGATCGCTCCCAATGGCGCCCCAATAAAGAGGAAGATGATACATGCCACCGACAGAGTGAATTTCTTGATCAACTCGATCTCATGCCGACGATAGATCTTCTTCTCATCTGCCATCTGGATGGCGCGAAATTCAATCTCGAGTTTGCGGTTATTAATCAGTGTTGTGGCGGTGTTGAACACCTGGTTGAGATCCTTCGAGGAGAGAGCTTGAAGAGCCGAATCAAGATTCATCTGAGCCTGAGTGCGTGGCATCTTATCACTCTTCTTCTCTTTCGGAGGTGTCGCTGAGGCTTGTCGCTGCGGCATGTTCTGCTCTTCGATACGCATCACTTCGCCGTTTTGCCCCACAGAGGCCGGCATCTCTGCTGAAGAACGGGTGTCGACACTATATGTGCGTGACCCGGAGCGAGCATCCTCCTGCCCACCGATCATAGCATCGCCCAGACCATAAAACATGGCGCGTTCGAACCCCCGGCTATCTTCCCTGCCGATAGAGTCGATACGCACACTCAGCGAGTCGAGTGTCTGCTGCAATTCCGCGATGTTCTTACCCACATACTGCTTGCGCATACCACTCTCATCCAGCTTGTTGAAGTTGGCATCAAAGGGTATCAAGATCTCCTTGTCAAGGAATCTCTCCCGCCGGAAGGGTACATTGCGATCCGACATCTTCTGCTCACGAAGATTCTCGAATTGCTCCCCTTGCAACATGTGTAGATAGAGATAACGCATATCGGGAGTAAACGCCAAGCGAGCGGAGTCTGCAAGCAGGATTGTCGCATTGTCGCCACCCTTCGATACGTCATAGATCATCACATCGTAAAGCATGCCGCTATCCTGGTTCTTGGTCTTTACGAAGATGTTATAGCCGG
The DNA here is from genome assembly GCA_051878555.1 of Lepagella sp. Lineage (GTDB taxonomy): Bacteria > Bacteroidota > Bacteroidia > Bacteroidales > Muribaculaceae > Lepagella. Next base: position 2,763 of record JBJEKI010000032.1, read on the forward strand.
TGATCTGGTCGTAGAATGCACCTTCGGGTATCTCCAATTCAGGCGATTTCTGCTTCGCCGAGAAGAGGAGGGTCCACATCTTCACCTGCGCCTTGGGCAGGATATCGTTCTGGAAGAAAAAGGCTCCGACAGCCACCATCGTGATGAAGATGATCAGTGGTCGCATCGTCTTGACCAACGATACGCCCGAGGCCTTGATGGCGGTCAACTCCGATTTCTCACCCAGATTGCCGAATGTCATCAGACTCGCCAACAGGATAGCCAACGGAAGTGCCATCGGCACCATACTCACTGCGGCATAAAAAAACAATTCCGCCAGCAAGTCTATCGAGAGCCCTTTACCCACCAAGTCGTCGATGTATCTCCATAGGAACTGCATCAGCACGATGAAGAGCACGATGAAAAATGTCATCGCGAATTGCGGCAGAAAACTGCGTAATATGAAGAGATATAGTCGCTTAAAAACTTTCATTTTGCTCTAAATCCCGTCCCTTTATCTCCAAGACGGTGTGTTTTGCGCTGTAAAGTTAAAAATTTTTGGTTAGACACGGAAATTTTTTGTAACTTTACGCATTAGTTATGTCTCGATTGGAGTCTCCGGCTCCCCGGACAGACCAAAATTAGTACTTTAAATACCAAAAAACATTACAATAAACCGCATTATACAATGAAACTTTTCGAAAGACTCACACGACGTGCTCAAGAGAACCGTCGTCGTCTCGTACTTCCCGAGTCATTAGAGCCTCGCACCCTGCAGGCTGCTAATCGTATCATCGAGCTCGCTGTAGCCGATGTCATCTTTATTGGCAATAAGGAGGAGGTGCTTCGTCGCGCCTTCGAGCTTGGTCTCCCCCTGATCGAGAAGGCTTCGTTCGTCGATAGCCGTGATGCCGCCTACACCGAGCCCTACGCCGAGCTCTTCCGCAAGCTCCGCGAGAAGAAGGGTGTCACCATCGAGCAGGCTCGCGAGCAGGTGAAAGATCCCCTCTACCTCGGCTGTCTTATGATCAAGAATGGCGATGCCGATGCCATGGTGGCCGGCGCGCTTAGCCCCACTTCTCATGTGCTCCGCGCTGCTTTCCAAGTGCTCAAGACCAAACCGGGCATCTCTGTGGTGAGTGGCGCTTTTATTATGCTCCTCCCCGAGAATTGCCCCTACGGCGACACCAACATGCTCGTATTCGCCGATTGCGCCGTCGTGCCCGATCCCACTGCCGAGGAGTTGGCTCAGATCGCTGTCTCTACTGCCCAGACCACTCGCGACATCGCCGGCCTCGAGCCCCGCATCGCCATGTGCTCTTTCTCCACCAAGGGTAGCGCCACCCACGAACGTGTCGATAAGGTGATCCGCGCCACTGAGTTGGCTCATGAGATGGCTCCCGACTTGCAGATCGACGGCGAACTCCAGTCGGATGCCGCCATTGTGCCTCACGTCGGTGAGATGAAGGCCCCCGGCAGCAAGGTAGCCGGCCATGCCAACACCCTCGTTTTCCCCTCGCTCGAAACAGGAAATATCGCCTATAAACTCGTGCAACGTATCTCCGGAGCAGGTGCCGTAGGTCCTATCCTCCAGGGTCTGGCGGCTCCCGTCAACGACCTCTCCCGAGGTGCTACTGTCGATGATATCGTAAATACAATCATCGTGACCTGCAACCAGGCTATACATTGATCTCTAATACCCATACATATCTCATGAAAATTCTTGTTCTCAACAATGGCAGTTCGAGCGTTAAGTATAAGCTCATCGACAACTGCTCGAAAGAGGTGCTCGCCGAAGGTGGCGTCGAAAAGATCGGTCTCCCCGATTCCTTCATCAAGTTCAAACTCGCTGATGGCTCGAAGAAGACCATCGAAGTCTCTATGCCCGATCATACCGAGGCTATCCGCCAGGTGTTCAACGTCCTGACCAATGCTGAATATGGCGTTATCAAGAACCTTGACGAGATCCAGGCTGTCGGCCACCGCGTGGTCCATGGCATGGAATATTTCAATAAGTCAGTGCTCATCACCGACGAGGTAATCGCTCGCGTCAAGGAGTGCTATCCCGTGGCTCCCCTCCACAATCCCGCCAATATCACCGGCATAGAGGCTGTGCTCAAACTCCTCCCAGGCGTGCCCCAGGTCGGCGTCTTCGACACTGCTTTCCATCAGACCATGCCTCAGCATGCTTATATGTATGCCCTCCCATACGAGTGCTATGAGAAATATGGCGTGCGTCGATATGGATTCCACGGCACAAGCCATCGCTATGTCTCGCGCCGCGCTTGCGAGTTCCTCGGCATTGACCCCAAGAATTGCCGCATGATCACTTGCCATATCGGCAATGGCGGCAGCATCACTGCCGTGCGCAATGGCGAAAGTGTCGACACTTCTATGGGCCTCACCCCCACCGAAGGCCTTATGATGGGTACTCGCGTCGGTGATGTCGACCCCGGTGCTCTGGCTTATCTGATCGAACGTACCGGTATGGACGCTGCTGCTCTCTCCAAACTTATCAATAAGGAGAGTGGCGTGCTCGGCATCAGCGGCATCTCCAACGATATGCGCGACATCGAAGCCGGCATCGAGAAGGGTGACCCACGCGCCATCCTCGCTATGGATATGTACAACTATCGTATCCTTAAATATATCGGCGCTTACGTCGCTGCTCTCGGTGGCGTCGACGTAATCGTATTCACCGGCGGTGTCGGCGAAAACCAACTTGGTACTCGCGAATATCTCTGCGAAAAGCTCGCCTACCTCGGTGTTACTCTCGACCGCGAAGCCAATAAATCGCGCGGCAAGGAGATCGTAATCTCCGGCTCCGACTCCAAAGTCAAGGTCGTGGTCATCCCCACCGACGAGGAGATGATGATCGCCGAAGATACCGCTGCTATCGTAGCTGATTTATAATTAACTAAGGCTGTTGGATATTAGACTATAATAGTATGCTCTAATATCCAACAGCCATCTATTTTTGCTTATGCTGAATTCTATATTATGGAACGTCGATCCGATCTTCTTCTCTCTCGGACCGATTTCCGTCAGATGGTATGGTCTGGCTTTTGCCTTAGGCTTCTTGGGAGGCTATTATATAATGTGTCGTATGTTTCGTCATGAGGGCGCTCCCGAACGTTGGGTGGGTGTGCTCCTGACCTACATCGTGATTGGCACCATCGTCGGTGCCCGGCTCGGCCATGTCTTCTTCTATGAGTGGGATTACTACTCGCTTCACCCTGAGAAGATCATCCGCATTTGGGAGGGTGGTCTCGCCAGCCATGGCGGCACCATCGCCAACATCCTGGCGCTATTCATCTTCTCATGGTGTGTCTCTCGCAAGCCCGCCTCCTGGACCTTCGACAAGATTGTTATCCCCACGGCGATGGTGGCGGGGCTTATTCGCTTCGGCAATCTTATGAACAGCGAAATATATGGAGGACCCACCGATCTCCCTTGGGGATTCATTTTCGATAGAGATGGGCAGTCGCTCCCCGCACACCCCACACAGATCTACGAAGCACTCTGCTATTTTCTCCTCTTCGCGCTCTTGATGTGGATGTACTGGAAGAAAAATGCCCAGCAGCGCCCTTGGCTCCTCACCGGCATATTCTTCATCGGCACATTCCTCTCAAGATTCTTCATCGAATACCTCAAGAATGTGCAGGTAGCATCCGAGCTTGATCTGATCGAACGCTACGGCATGAACATCGGCCAGATGCTAAGCATACCCTTCGTCTTGCTCGGCATCTTCTTAGTGGTATGGGCGCTAACCCACCCCAAAGTCCACTTCGACTTCCCCGACCGATTTCCCGACGAAGACCCCAAAAAGAAATAATAGTATCTATTACCCGATACTCCTTATTCGTTGCCCGATACCAATCGCTTGCGCAGTCGCGACAGTGTCGACTGTGTTATGTTAAGGTATTGGGCTATATATTTTAGCGGCACGATACTCGATATATATTTCACAGATGTCCGCCTCAACTGAACGCTGTGCATACTCAGAAAGTTCAAGAAACGCTCTTCTGCCGACTTATTGTTGAAGAACAAGTAGCGCTTCTCAAATCCATATAACTGCTCGATCATCAGGTCGTGCATCCATTTCACCATCGCCGGATAGCGATTTTCCATCTGGCGTATCTTATGGTAGCTTATAAGCCATACCTCTGAATCCTCCACTGCTATCAGCGAAAAAATCGATGGCTCTCCGGCATAATAGGAGTGGATCGAGGTGAATACATCCCCCGATGTCCCGAATAGCAAGGTGTCTTCCTTGTCTCCTGTAGTGTTACTCACCCTAAAGAGTCCATACCGATTGATCACAAAGTCGTGACAGACTTCTCCTTGACGCACCACTGCCGAGCCCTTCTCTACCTGTACAAGCCGGGCGGCATTCTCAAAATCTCGTATCAAATCTTCCGAAGGTGTGCAGTATTGTGTCAATACTTGACGCAAACTTTTGGGAGTATGTGTTTCTGAAAACATAGTCTATATCTATTTATATCCATCTATAAAACGAAAAATCATTTATTAGTTTTTTGATTTAGATCAAAAAATTCGTTTTGTATACGTTTTTTTACAATATAACTTTGCCATATATCAAACACACTTTGTTGTCGAAAGGTTTGGATAGTAGCCTTTCATAGCAACTTTTTAACCTTTAAAACTATTTTTCAATCATGTATCTATTCCGGCAATTCAGAAACACAGCTCTGTCAGCCCTTGCCTTTACGGCTATCGCAACGTGCAGTATGTCACCTCTTTACGCGGTGCCTGCTCGTCCCGGACTGATCTCTTACGACAGCGCTGGTAAGACTCTTCAAGTCTACCTTCGCGGCGATGAGCATTCTCATTATTTCGTTTCCCCCGACGGCTTTATGCTCCTTCGGGGCGTTGATGGTCTTTTCCGCTACGCCATCCCGGCGGGCGATACTATTGTCGCTTCCTCCATCATCGCTTCTCCCATCGGTGAGCGTTCGGTCGACGAGGAGGCGCTCCTCGCTTCGTTCCAAAAGCAAGCCCCTTTCGATATCATGAATCGTCGGCTTTCTATTCGTAAGTCTCAGAGCATAGCCCCGGCTCGGGTCGCCGAGGAGTCCCAACTCTGCTCTTTCCCCACCACCGGCTCACCACGTTGCCTCGCTATCCTTGTAGAGTTTCAGGATGTAGAGTTCACTCTCCCCGATCCTCACTCTCTCTTCGACCGTATGCTCAATGAGGAGGGATTCTCCGAGTATGGCGCCACCGGATCGATCCATGATTTCTTTAATGCCAGCTCCGGGGGTAATTTCACCCCGCAGTTCGACGTATATGGACCCGTGAAGCTCCCGTATAATATGAGTTATTACGGATCGAACGATCCCAATACCGGCAACGATGTACGCCCTTACGAGATGATCCCCCATGCCGTAGACCTCCTCAAGGATCAAATAGATTTCAGTATCTACGACACCGATGATGATGGCGTCGTCGACAATATCTATATCTTTTATGCAGGGTATGGAGAAGCCGATGGTGGTCCCGCTAATTCCATCTGGCCTCATTCCTGGAATATCCATGATGATCTCGGTCTCGAAATTTATATGAATGGCAAGCTTCTGAATCATTATGCCACTTCCAATGAACTCTGCGACGGCCGCGGAGCTAACCTTGCCGGTATCGGTGTCTTCTGCCATGAGTTTTCTCATGTTATGGGGCTCCCCGACCTTTATTCCACCATCTATTCCGCAGTTTTTACTCCCGGAAATTGGTCGCTCATGGATCATGGATCGTATAATAATGACTCCCACACTCCCCCGTGCCACACCGGATATGAGCGATATCACCTCGGTTGGCTTGAACCTAAGGTGCTCGCCGACCCCAAGAATGTCACCATGTATCCTATCTCGCAGATTGGCGCTTACAATGATGTATATATGATTCCGACTTCCAACCGCTCGGAATATTACATCCTCGAAAATCGCCAGCAATCCGCTTGGGATCAGTATATTCCCGGACATGGTTTGCTCGTGTGGCATATCAATTTCGACCCCGAGAAGTGGCTACTCAATGTCGTAAATATCGATAAGCAATATATCGACATCGTCGAGGCGGATAATGACCCAAGCGAGTATTCCCGCGCCGGTGATACTTTCCCCGGCACTGCCGAGGTCACCGAGTTTACCGACGATTCGACTCCCTCGATGATCCCTTGGTCCGGTCAACGACTCTATTCCCCCATCACTGATATCAAGGATATCGATGGCGTCGTTTCTTTCGCCTTCAAGGGTGGCGAAAACATCTTCGATGAGATGGTGGCTCTCGATGCCTCTGATATTAAAGCAGGTGGATTCACCGCTCACTGGAATCCCATCTCTCGCACCTCCGGATATCTCCTTAGTGTATATACCAAGGAGTCTCACGATGGTGTCACCGAACGTAATTATGTCGAGGGCTACCTCAAACGTGAGATCGACAACACCGATTCTTTCCAAGTCTCCGGACTCGAACCCTCTACCACCTATTATTATACCATCACTGCCACCAATGGCCGTTTCTATTCTCCCGAGTCCAACGAGATTGAGGTGACTACTCTCGCCCCGACTCTCGACTATAAGAGGGTAAATCTTCTCCCCGCATCGGAGATTACCGAGACATCTTTCCGCGCCAACTGGCAGATGCTCGATGATGCCGACCGCTATGAAGTGTCGCTCTATCAGCTCGGGCTTGGCGATCCCTTCATCGTTACGGCTGATTTCACCGACCACAATCTTCCCTCCGGATGGCAGACCGATGCATCGTTCGATGGCCGCTCTTCTTACGCCGTGGAAGTTCCCTCGCTCCGCATGACCACTGATGGGGCTTCTCTCACCACCGCTTCTTTCGATGCCGGTGTGCGTACTCTCAGATTCTGGTATCGCGCTTCGTCGACTCTGCGAGATGGCAGAATCGAGATCTCCGGTTACTCCGCAGGCGAGTGGAAAGTGTTCCACACCATCTCCGACCTCGTTTCTGCTGCCGGCGGAACCACCATCAATATTTCCGACATCCCGGCTCTTACCACTCGCATCAAGATCGCCCTCCGCACTGAGGCCGGAGGATCTCTTTCCATCGATGATGTCACCATCGGTTATGGCGGTAATATCGACTATATCCCCGTAGAGAATATGTCTGCCATCGATGCCGGAAATAGTGACTCATTCCTCTTCTCCGATCTCACTCCCGATATGGATTATGGTTATTCGGTCGTTGCTCTCAATCAGGAGTTCCGCTCTTTGGATTCCGGCATCTTGCCCGTATCCACCTCCCCGGCTTCTCTCTCGGAGATTACTGCCGACCGACTCCGTATCACTCACTCAGGGCTCACCCTCCACATCCTCTGCGATCGTCAGACTTCCGTTACTGTCAGCGATGTCTCCGGGACTGTAGTGGCTTCTCGATTAGGTCGAATTATGAAATTCACAGTGCCCGCTCCGGGGCTATACATGATCGCCGCCGAAGGAAAATCATATAAGGTAATTTTGAATTAACAGTATAATCAATCCAATATAATTATGAAACATCTATTATCTACCATGTTGCTCTCGCTGGCGGCTGTCTCCACGCTCTATGGAGCTGACGATGGCGCACAACGTGTACGCAGAGTGCCTACTGCCACCGGCGATGGTACCACCATCTATGGCGAGGTGACCCACTCTTATTCCATGGATGTCACCACGGAAGATGGCCTGGCTTGGGGACTATATTCCTTCAATGCCTCTTCTCCCATGACCGTGACTCCTCTGACCATCCACAACACCCTCTGTGCCAATGGCGGCGGTACATACCGCAAGGGTAAGGTCTATTTCACCAGCTATTATGAGGATTTCACCGGTCAGCTCGGTTATCTCTATTTTATCGAGATGGATCTTGCCGACTATTCTATCGAGCGCTATGCCCTCGAACCGAACACTTACGACGCTATCGCCGCCGATATGACCTACGACCCCGTGGGCGATAAGATTTATGGCGTGTCGTTCGACCCTGATGATGTCAATCTCGCTTCCTATATCCTCGTGGATTACGACCTCTCTACCGGATATCCTGCCGAGATCGCTCCTATCGCTCGTATGTCGGCGATCGCTTCCGATAATATGGGACAACTCTGGGGCATCCGATACTCTGACGGTATGCTGGTCAAGATCGATAAGATGACCGCTCAAGTCACCGAAGTCGGTGCCACCGGCATTATCCCTATCTATAATGGTTCTGCCTGCTTCGATTTCGAAACCGGCAAACTCTATTGGGCCACCAATGAGCGTGCCACCGAGGAGTCGGGACTTTATCAGATAGATATCACTTCCGGTCAGGCAAGCTTGATATCTATGTTCCCCGACGGAGAGTCGATATCCACGATGTATATCCCTCGCAATGATGATATCTCTTTACTCAATCCTGTCACCAACATCACTGCAGATTTCTCCGGCAGCAATTTGGAGGGATCGATCTCGTTCACCGCTCCATCTACTGCCAAGGATGGCACACCCCTCTCGGGTGATGTCACCGTAGCGGGGTATCTCGATGGCGTACTCAATTTCTCGATCCCGATGGCTCCCGGTGCATTCACCTCTCGCACTTACACTCTGACTCAGGGCATGCACACCATCGAGCTGGTGGCTACCCATCCCGAAGTCGGCAAGTCGGATCGTGCTTCTCTCGATTTCTATGTCGGCACTGATGGCCCGGCGGCTGTCTCTAATATCGCCCTCGAGAAGGTCGATGACAATAAGATCAAGATCTCTTGGGACACTCCCTCAGGAGGCGAACATGGCGGTAATATCAATCCGGCTCTCATCTATTATAAGATTACTCGTCTCCCCGACGGTAAAGTCCTCACTGATGAGGCTACCGGCAATTCATACACCGACAATATCACCAACACTCAGTTGCGCCGATATTCTTATGAGATCACCGGATATTATAAGAACGTGACCGGTGCTACCGCTACATCCGACGAACTCGAGATGGGCGAACCTGTGGCTCTCCCTTATTCTCAGTCTTTCGATACTATGGATGATTATGCCACTCTCGTCGTTATAGATAATAATAAGGATGACGAACGTCCCGATGAAGGCCACTGGGGGTGGGATTCCGCTGTGAAGTGTGCCGCCTATAAGTATCATACTTTCCTCCCGGGCGATGACTGGCTGATCACTCCCGGTCTTAACTTAACCAAGGGTCAGACCTATCGTCTCCGTTTCACCACCAAGGCAGGACGCATCTATCCCGAGACTCTCGAAGTGAAGATCGGCATGGGGTATAAGTCTGCCGATTTCGCTCAGACGCTGATGCCTCGCACCGACCTCAAGTCGCCCGACCTCCAATTCGAGGAGCATGTCATCACTTTCAATGTCGAGGAGGATGGTCATTATTACATCGGTTTCCATGCCGTCACTGAGAAGGGACAGTATTATCTCTATCTCGATGATGTCTCGATCGAGGAGGGAGCTTCGATGTCTGCCCCCGGTCTTGTCACCGATCTTAAAGCTATTCCCGGAGAGACTCCCTCGGAGGTAACGGTGTCGTTCAAGGCTCCCTCTGTCGATATCTTCGGCAATAACCTCGCCGACCTCTCTGAGATGAAGGTATATCGCGGCGAGTCCCTCGTCAAGACTCTTACCGCCGCTGATGGCCTTGCTGTCGGCGCTTCCCTGTCGTTCACCGATGCTGATGTGCCTGCCGGTGTCAACACTTATCGTGTCGTTGCTGCAAATAGCCATGGCGAGGGTAATCCCGCCGAGGTTCAGGTATATGCAGGCCTCGATCTCCCCGCTGCTGTCGCCGAAGTGACTCACTCTGCCTCCGACGGCAATCACGCTCTGATCTCTTGGACTCCTGTCTCCACAGGCGCCAATGGCGGTAGCGTGGCTTACGAACCAATCTCTTATCGCATCACTGACAATAACGGCAATTTCATCGCCAATGTCGATGGCACTTCTTACACTGCCGAGGTCAATACCACTGATGGTCAGAAGAGTATCTTCTATGATGTCCGTGCTGTCAATTCCAAGGGCATCGGTGCCGGTGCTCAGTCCGATTTCATCACTTACGGTGAGGCGTATCAAGATAGCTTTGCCGAGTCTTTCGCCGGCGGTCAGAATCCTACCACCTCCGGTTGGATCAGCCGTGTCATCAATGAGTCTCCCTACGACAATGGCTTCTATGGCCGTTATTTCTCATACAGTCATAAACCCAACGATAAGGATCGCGGTCCATTCCCCACTCCCCAAGACAATGATGGCGGTATGCTCGTGGCTTACACCGATTTTCTCGATGTGCAGGCTCGTATGATTTCTCCCAAGATCAATGTCTCCGGTCTGAACAATCCTGTCCTCTCTTTCTGGTTCTATCATTATTATAACCCCGATACAGAGAATGGATATTCCACCGAGAAGGAAACTATGGAGGTCGAAGCCCTCGTCGATGGCGAGTATAAGGCTCTCACTGCCTCTCCGATCCTCTTAATAAATGGCAACGGATGGTATCGCTATGACCTCCCCCTCAAGGAGGCTGTAGGCACCAAGGATTTCCAAGTGGCTTTCCACACTCACAATTATATCAGCTATGATATGCATGTCGATAATATCACCGTGCATGATACCCCCGACCATGACCTCGTGGCTCAAGCCTTCACTCTCCCCGAGCAGATAGCTGTCAATTCTACTCGCAATGCCGTAGTGACTGTCTTCAACAATGGTATGGTGCCGGCTGAGGATTTCACCGTCGAGCTCTATCGCAATGGCGAGTTGGTGGCTTCGCAAGAGGGTGGCGACCCATTGGCTTTCGCTAAGGAACGCTCTTATACCTTCCCCATCACTCCGACCATCGTCGATGCAGGCAAGTCGTTCGAGTATCAGGCTCGCATCTCTTTCGTCGACGATGCCGATACAAGCAATAATGCCACCGAGACTATCTCTGTCAACGTGCCGACCAACAATCTGCCGCGTGTATCTGACCTCTCCGGTACTTATGCCGACGGCACTCTCACACTCTCTTGGTCTGATCCCGATATGACCACTTCGGGTGTCGTGACCGATGGCTTCGAGTCGTACGAGGCGTTTACCATCACCGATTTCGGCGAGTGGGGTCTTGTCGACAATGATGGCAGCCTTACCTATACCATCAGCAATAGCGAAAGTGCCAGCGGAGATTATGAATATCCAAATGCCGGCTATCAAATGGCGTTCCAGATCCTCAACCCCGGCATGGCAGGTATCAAGGGTAATCTCTGGACTCCTTACCTCGGCGATCAGATGGCTGTCTGCTTCGCTGCGGCAGAACGTGACAACGATGACTGGCTCATCTCTCCCGAAGTCAAGGGTGGTTCTTCCGTCTCTTTCATGGCTAAGACTATTGTCGAAGCTTACGGATTGGATAGGTTCTATTTCTGCTATTCTACTGAAGATGAATCGGATATCACTACCTTCCAGCGCCTTGGCGATGTCAATGTAGTGCCTGCTTCGGAGTGGACTCGCTATGAGTTTACTCTCCCGGCAGATGCCAAGCATTTTGCTATAAATTGCGTCTCAAGCAATACTTACGCACTCCTGGTCGATGAGGTGACATACGAGAGTGCCAACGCCGATCTCCTCGAGTTCCGCGGATATAACATCTATCTCGATGGTGTCCGCATCAATGACCAAATCGTCGAGGATAATGAGTTTGTCGACCGCAATCCGCAGGTGGAGGGTGAACATATCTATAATGTTACCGCCATCTATGATAAGGGTGAGTCGGGCCTTTCCAATGATTACAGCTTCAATCTTTCGGGTGTCAGCACGCTTGCTGCCGATGGCATGGCTGTTAAGGCAGGCCGTAATTGCATCGTCGTGACCAATGCCGGAGGCAAGGAGGTGACCGTTAGCGCCGTCAATGGCATGGTGATGTTCCGTCAGAATGTCGGTGATTATGCCCGCATCTCGCTCGATCCCGGCATCTATATGCTCCGCGCCGGAGATCGTGTCGTAAAACTTATGGTTCGCTAAGGAACGCTCTCTAACCTGTTGATTTTTATAGATTAATCGGGCGCCGTCGGCTCTGACCCCGCGGGCGGCGCCCTAATTTAAATTTCTTAAACCAGTGATTATGAAACGAATATTACCTTTCGGCATAGCCGCCGCAATTACTCTGCCTCTGCTTGCCGCTACGCTCCCCTTCGTCGAGTCGTTCAATTCCGGTATGGGTGAGTTTGTCATCATCGATGGCAATGAGGATGGCAATACCATCAAGACCACCTCTTATTATGGTTATAGCTGGTCGCAAGGCCTATATTATGAGGGTAACAGCGATGCCGCCGATGAGTGGCTGATTACCCCTTCGTTCTCTCTGCAAGCCGGCTATATCTATGAGCTCACTTTCTATCAGAAGGTGAGCAGCTCGGGCACTGTCAATCGTGTCGAGTGGAAGGCGGGTAAGTCTGCCTCCGTCGCCGATATGACCGTAGATATAGCTCCCGCTGCCGAGTATAGTTATGATTATGGCTCTTGGATCAAGGAGACCGTCAAGGTCTCCGTGCCGGAGGATGGCGATTATTACCTCGGCATGCATATCATCAGCGATGCTTCGCAGGGCGCTTTCTATTTCGACCAGATCGAGATTAGCGAGGGTGTAGCCGCCGGTGCTCCATTGGCTCCCGAGGTGGCAAGCCCTGTTTTCAGCGTCGTCGATGATGCTATCCAAGCCTCTTTCGATGTCACTTTCCCCACGCTCAATGCTGCCGGCGAGACTCTGGCTGAGGATAGCCAACTCGAGGTGCGCGTCTCTCGCAGCGACAGCGATAAGTTGGAAACCATCTCCGGAACTCCCGGCGCTGTCGTCACTTATACCGACACGGAGGCTACGGCGCAGAGTGTTACCTATTCTTTCGTCTGCGCTGCCGGTGACCTCCTTTCCCCTGCCACCGACGTGGCTTCGTCGCCTCGCTTCGGCACGCCGATGGCTGTCGCCAATTTCAATGTCTCTCAAACGGACAATCAATTTCAACTCTCTTGGGATCCCGTCACCGAGGCTACCTCTTCTTCCGATCTCTTTATACCCTCTTCGGTGACTTATCTCGTGAAGTGTAATGGCGAGATTGTGGCTGACAATACTACGGAACTCTCTGCCGAGTACACTGTGCCTATGCCCGATGAGGGTCAGGATCAGGTGTCGTTTACCATCGTCGCTATCTCCAATTCGAAGACGTCGGCTGTTACCGCAAGCCCCGGATTCCTCGTGGGTAATCCCTACGTTGGCGAGTTCGTCGAGTCTTTTGCCGATATGGCTTACAGCAACAATACTTGGGTGGTGGAGAATAATGAGACTTCCAGATGGCGCCCATCCATCGGTAGTTCTTATCCTGTCACCATCAATCCTCAGGATAATGATGGCGGATGCTTGGAGTTCGGTTGCGCCGCTTCGGAGCAACGCACCATCTGGTCGCCCATCCTCTCCCTCTCCGGCCTTCAGAACGCCAAACTGAAGTTCTGGGTATTCCTCAATCCGAGTGCTTCGTATGAGACTAAGGTGCAACCCGGATTCCTCGTCGATGGCGTAACTTATATGCTGGGCGATGAGGCAATCAGCATGAAGTCGGGCGATACTCAAGGCTGGACGGAGTTCACTTTCGATCTCCCCGCCGAGGCTGTCGCCGCAGAAATGACTCAACTCCTGTTCGTAGGTTATGGTTCGGGCAATTATAATACTCTCTATCTCGATAATATCTCTATTCGAAGTTATCTGGATCATAACCTCGCTGTCTCTCTCGTGGCTCCCGCCAAGTCTCTCGAACTGGGTCAGGAGGTGGTCTTCCCCGTCTCTGTGAAGAATAAAGGTGTCAACGATGAAGCTGATTACACGCTCCGTCTCTTTGCCAACGAGGAGGAGGTGGCTGCCGTAGCCGGCGACCCGGTCAGCGCTATCAGCGAGATATCTGTCGATCTCCCCTTCACGGTGCTTCCCAAGTATGCAGGCTCGGATGTCGTGTTCAAAGTCGTTGCCGATATGGAGTCGGATCTGGATCTCGCCGATAATGAGGCTGAGGTCTCTATCCCGGTGAATGAGAATGAACTTACTTGCCCCGGCTATCTCTCTGCTTCGGTTAATAAGGAGGAGTGCTCCGCCACTCTCTCTTGGGAGGCTCCCATCGTGTCGACCGATCCCGTTTATTCTCTCACCACTGAAAGTTTTGAGGAGTGGGAGACCGGTTCGATGGAGCCTATGGGTGATTGGATATTCATCGACAAGGATGGTGTCAACGAAAATGGTATCAACAATGTCAACAAGGGTGTGCCCATGGCTGCCATGATCACCGAGAATTATACCCCCTCTTACGATGCGGTACTTACCTGCCCCGATGGTGTCAAGTGTCTCGCCATCTCGGTAAGTTCTTCTTACGGTGGATCGATCGACAACTGGGTTATCTCGCCGATCGTTAAGGGTGGCACCGATGTCACTTTCAAGGCTCAGAATCTCTCTTCTTACGGCAGCGGTGAGTCGTTTGATATCCTCTATTCGGAGGGTGGCACCGAGACTGAAGATTTTACTCTTCTGGAGACTCTTACCGCTCCCCGCAATGGATGGACTGATTTCTCTGTTACTCTTCCGGAGAATGCCAAGCGTTTCGCCATCAATGTCCATGGCTCGCACTATGATCCCATCGTGTTCGACCTCTTCTCCTTTACCGCTATGTCGGAGCCTGCTCTGCTCACCGGCTATAATCTCTATCGCAATGACCTCCTTATCGTCTCGTTGCCTCTTGAAACTCTCTCTTATACAGATGAGAATCTTGAGAAGAATGTCGAGTATCTATATGCTGTGACTGCTCTTTACGACAAGGGCGAGTCGCTCTATAGCAATAAGGAGACTGTCTTGATCGAGCTGGAGGATGGTGTCACCGAGATCCGCCTTGACGATGCCGATGTAGAACTTTTCGACCTCCAAGGCATCCGCATCGCTCGCCCCGTCAAGGGCCAAGTAGTGATTGTCCGTCAAAACGGCAAATCTTTCAAGGCCTTAATCAAATAAAATAGGAAGTAAACATAATCCCTCAATCTAACCCGAGAGTCCGGAGCATTCCCCATTGCCCCGGACTCTCTTTGTTTTTTAGTTTTTATTTGTTAACTTTGTGAGTTGATGATCTGTTGTCAATAATAATTAATATTTTGATGATATGGATGATGTGAGGTATCCGGTGGGCGTTCAGACGTTCCGTAATATAATTGAGGAGGGGTATGTCTATGTCGATAAGACTCGGTTCATACCTTTGCTCAAGCGCCATGCCTATTGCTTTTTAGCCCGTCCTCGCCGCTTCGGCAAGAGTTTGCTTCTATCGACTCTTAGGGAGTATTTCGAGGGCAATCGCGACCTGTTCCGCGGCTTGGATATCGACAGTCTTGAGCCGGGGGAGTGGTCTCGTCACCCTGTCTTCCATATCGACTTGAACAATGAGATTTATAACGTGCCGGGAGCCGTAGTGGCGATCCTAAATAAGCATATCGAGCATTGGGAGGAGATTTATGGCGATCAAAAGCGTGATCGGTCCATTTCCGAACGCTTCGAGTGGGTGGTCAAGAGAGCCGTCGAAACCACCGGTCAAAAGGCTGTTATCCTTATCGATGAGTATGATAAGCCTCTTTCCGACAATATCCTCAATGATGAGATGTTCAGGATCTATCGAGATGATCTCCGCGGTTTCTATGCTTCGTTGAAAACCTTGGATTCTTATATTAAGTTTGCTCTCCTCACCGGCGTTACCAAGTTCGGTAAGCTCAATGTGTTCAGCGGTCTCAACAATCTGGCTGATATCTCCCTAAATGATGATTATGCCGACATCTGTGGCATTACCGAAGATGAACTTTACCGCTATTTCGATGCCGGAGTAGGTCGCCTCGCCGAGAAGCATAATGTCGATCGCGATGCTATGTATCGTAAGTTGAAGCAACGTTATGACGGCTATCATTTCAGTGAGTCTTCTCTCGATATTTACAATCCTTTCAGTCTCCTCTTGGCGCTCAGCAATCGTAAGGTCAGAAATTATTGGTTCTCTACCGGCAACCCCAAGATGCTCGTAGATCTTATCATTCGCAACAATATCCCCTTATGGAATCTTGAAGGAACCGAGGCTACTGAAGAATTGCTGAGCGATATTACCTATTTTGGCACCAATCCAATCCCTTTGATTTATCAGACAGGCTACCTCACCATAAAGTCATATTCCCCCGACTTCGGACTTTACACCCTCGGCTTCCCCAATGAAGAGGTAGAGAGCGGTTTCCTCAATGACTTTATGCGTGGTTACGGCAATACCTCCCAAGATTCCGGCATCAACGCCCAAAAGATGTCAATGCTTCTCCAAGAGGGTGAGGCGAAAAAATTCGTTGAGATGCTGAAGGCTTTCTTGGCTTCGATGCCCTACGACCTGCGCAAGTATCAGAGTTATGAGAGCTTTTGGCAGACGGTAATGTATGTCTTGCTGACTTTGTTAGGCTATTACACCGAGGCGGAACGACACACCTCCGAGGGATCAATCGACCTGCTCGTCAAGACCCCCGGTTATATCTATGTTATGGAGCTAAAGGTCGCCGACCGCGTCAAACCGAGCGAGGTCGTCGATAATGGCGATGGCATAATAATTGTAGAAGATCAGGATGTGGTCTACGGCACGCCTATAGAAGAGGATGATACTTGGAATGAATCGGCCGAGGTGCGCCGCCTGCTTGATCTGGCAGTCCGTCAAATCGAGCAACGTTGCTATGCCGATGCTTTTGGCGCCGATGGCCGCATGGTGATCAAGATTGCAGCCGTATTCTCTGCCAAACACCACAACCTCGCCAAGGCCCTAATTTTCTAATCAATTATCTAATAACTAATAACTAATAACTATAAAAAAGAACTCCGGCTGGCATCACTGTCCTCCGGAGTCTTTTTTAATTTAGAAAAAATGGATTATGAATTATGAAATATGGAATATTATATCACTTCAATAATCAAGTTTCCTTAATTAAATGTACAAATAACTTTAGTTTTATGGCTTTTGTTGTTGATATTGTATTTTATTATCTATGCTCTAATCTGAAATCGGCTGTCTACCGCAGCATCGCTGCCACCTTGCGGAGCGAGTCGATGAAGATGTCGACCTCTTCGCGTGTGTTGTAGACCGCCCAGGAGGCGCGTGCCATCCCCGGCACACCGTATCGATCCATCAAGGGCTGTGCACAATGGTGACCCGTACGCACCGCCACTCCCATACGATCCAAGAGTAATCCCAAGTCGTAATTGTGGATCTTTTCTATATTAAACGAGGTGACGGCTGATTTATTGCTTGATTCGCCATAAATTTTCAACCCTTCGATCTCTTTTAACTTTTTTTCAGCATATCGGCAGAGTCCTCCCTCATATTCCGCCATCTTTTCGATCCCTCCGACACTCTCGATGAAGTCGAAGGCCTCGGAGAAGGCGGCTATGTCGATGAAGTCGGGTGTCCCCGCCTCAAATTTGTAAGGAAGTTCGGCGTAGGTGGTCTTCTCGAAGGTGACTTGACTTATCATCTCGCCGCCACCTTGCCATGGCTCCATCACTTCGAGCAGTTCCTCTTTACCATAGAGCACTCCCACGCCTGTCGGTCCATACATCTTGTGCGAGGAGAAGACATAGAAGTCGCAATCCAGGTCTTGCACGTCGATGCGAAGGTGGGGTGCCGCTTGTGCTCCATCCACCAAGACCACAGCACCATGCCTATGGGCTATCTCGATCATCTCTTTAACCGGATTGATTGTCCCCAACACATTGCTGACATGGCTTATAGCCGCCACGCGGGTATTCTCATTGAAGAGCGACTCATATTGCCCCAAGTCTATCTCGCCACGCTCGTCGACCTCCGCAACGCGGAGCCGCACATCCGTGTGATGTCCTATCAGCTGCCAGGGCACGATGTTGGCATGATGCTCCATGCCGGTCACCACGATCTCGTCGCCGTCTGATAGCCGCAGCCCGTAAGAGCCGGCTGCCAGGTTGATCGATTCGGTAGTGCCCCGAGTGAAGATAATCTCACGCTCGCTGCGGGCGTTGATATACTCTTTGACGCGACGGCGGGTTGCCTCCTGCAAGTCGGTTGCCTCTTGCGACAATCGGTGGATGCCGCGATGCACATTCGCCTTGCAGTGAGTGTACAGCCAACTGATACGCTCCACCACACGCAGTGGCGTCTGCGACGTTGCCGTGTTGTCAAGATAGATCAGTGGCTTGCCATAGACCTGCTCCTGAAGTATCGGAAATTGCTCTCGTATTGCTGCGATGTCGATCATGGCGGTCACTCTCCTGTTTTGAGGTTACATGCCTTGCATCCGCCGCATGAACTGCGGACCCCGGCAAATCTGCGCTCGGTGAGTAAATGCAGTTTGTCGCGAAGTGGCATCCAGTCGATGGCGTCGATCACATCTGCCATAAAGGCTTGCCTCAGCAGGTGGCGTGCAGTCTCCTCCTTGATGCCGCGTGTGCGCATATAGAGTATCTGCATCGGATCCAATTGGCCGATGGCACACCCATGCGAGCATTTCACATCGTCGTTATAGATCTCGAGTTGCGGCTTGGAGTCGATCCGTGCCCCTTCGCTCCCCACCAAGTTGCGGCTTGCCTGATAGGCTTCGGTCTTTACCGCCCCTTCAGCCACATGGATCCTCCCGGTGAAGGCTCCATTGCCGCGGTCGTCGGCGGTCATCTTGAAGAGCTCATTACTCTTGCAGTGTGACGCCCGATGGTCGATATGGCTATATGTGCCTAACACGCGATCGCCATCCAAGATGCCCATGCCATAGAGCCGCAACTCTGCCTCTCTGCCGAGCAGCCGACAGTAATATTCATTGCGGGTCACGCCATTGGATAGGGTAGTGCCATTGATATTGACATGCGATCCCTCCTCCTGCTCCACATAGAGGGTGGAGAGACGACGAGTGGAGTCGCTCGATTCTTCGATATGATAATAGTCGAAATGAGCACCGGCAGCCACATGCACCTCGACAGTCTCGAGATTCATCATTTCAATGTCGGCACGCTGAGTATGGTCGCAAGCCAAAAGCTTGACTGCCGCCCCCTCTTCCACCACGATCAGCACTCTCCTCACAGCCATCAGCGGATAAGCTGCAGAGAGTATGTTGATCAGCTGGATAGGTCGGTCGAGTTGCACACCGCGACGCACGCGCAGATATAACCCATCCTGCGCCAAGAGTGTGTTGAGAGCCACCAACGGATTGCTCATATCGGCTATCTTGCCATAATAAGCCTTCACCTCTTCGCGCTCGATGTCGGCAAATTCGCGCAGACTCCCCACGTCCACGCCGTCGGGAAGGGTGTCCAACGCATCGCGCCGTGCCGCAAACGTGTCGTTGATATTCATCAGGATGGAGGTCGAGATCACCGGCAGATCGCAGCGTAGCGACATCTCCGGATTCACGTTCAGCTCTTTCTTCAGCAAGTTGATGCCATAGTCGGGAGCCAGAAGCCCTTCGACATCCACATTCTTATAATTCTCGTCGCCGCGCCGGGGCAGTCTCCCACCCTCCAATCGGCTATATGCCTCCGGACGAAGGGCGTTGAGCACTTCGGCGCCATTCTCATCGATCACCTGCCGATGTGCCCGATATAGCTCAAGATATTGCTCTAATGCACCCATGTCGCTTAATCCTTATTTTCCTCTTTGATCCAATCATAGCCACGCTCTTCCAACTCGAGTGCCAACTCGGGTCCCCCGGTCATCACGATCTTCCCCTTGTAGAGGATGTGTACGAAGTCGGGCTTGATATAGTCCAAGAGACGCTGATAGTGGGTGATCACGATGGTGGCATTCTCCGGGGTCTTCAACTTGGTGACACCGGTCGCCACGATGCGCAGGGCGTCGATGTCAAGACCCGAGTCGGTCTCGTCGAGGATCGAGAGCTTCGGCTCCAATACTGCCATCTGGAAAATCTCATTGCGCTTCTTCTCACCCCCGGAGAATCCTTCATTCACCGAGCGTGACGCCAATTTATTGTCCAAATCGACCACTGCGCGCTTCTCGCGCATCAATTTCAAAAACTCCGCCGCACCGATTGCCGGCTCGCCGAAGTATTCTCGCTTGGCATTTACTGCCGCACGCATGAAGTTCACCATCGATACCCCCGGGATCTCCACCGGATATTGGAACCCTAAGAAGACTCCCTCGTGACTGCGTACCTCCGGCTCCATCGCCAAGAGATCTTTGCCATAAAATTCTACCTTGCCCGAGGTGACATGATACGCCGGATTCCCCGCCAATACCATCGACAATGTCGATTTTCCCGAACCGTTGGGTCCCATGATGGCATGGACCTCTCCCGGCTTCACCTCTAAATTGATCCCGCGCAATATCTCGCGCCCGTTGATCTCAGCATGTAGGTCTGTGACTTTTAACATATCTTGTGTCTCGTTTTTTCTATGGTTTTTATGTAGTTGTCCTATATATTATCAACACGTCATCAACATGTTTTTATTATATCTTTACCCCATTTTTTATCCATCTTTCCCGATTTTCCAAAAAATCCTCCATCTATTATCTAATATCTAATAACTAATAACTATTATCGAATAACTGCTAAGAAATCTTCTTAGCCTCCCTAAGTTGGATCTTGAGCGCCAGGTCTTCGGCGTCGCTTCCCCCGCTGAGTGAAGGGAAGAGCAGCAAGATCTCTCTCACCACATTGCCGTCGTCGGCTTGGGCATGCTTCATCAGCCCTGAGTCGAGGTCGATCCCCACCATCAGGTTGAAGAGCACCGAGAGCATCACCAAGTGCTTGAAGGTGGCGAAGAGTGCCCCGCCGAGACTCCCTATCAGAGTCTTCTCCCCTTGACCTATCACCCTGTCGATGAAGGAGAGGATGGCGCGAAACACGCTGTATACCGCCACGAAGACGATCGATGCCGAGAGGGTCTCGTAGACGAACTGTTCCTCTACGGCTCCCCGTAGCGAATCAAAAGCCCCATAGAGCATCTGCTGGAGCCCCGGAGCCAAGAGCCTTGCGCTGACCAGCCCAAAGGCTATCGCCACTATCGATGAGGTCTGACGGCCTAATCCTCGCCTGAAACCCCACACCACCGACAGGGCACCAACCACCAGTACGACCAGCGTATAAATCATATCTTTTTACTCTTACCTCTCCACTCTTATCTTACCTCTCCGCTCTCCACTCTCCGCTCTCCACTCTCCACTTTACGTAGCAGAGCCACGGCAGTGGAGCTGATGCCCTGTTCTTCACCCTCGAAGCCGAGATGCTCCGTAGTGGTGGCTTTCACCGACACTCTATCCACATCGGTCTTCATCACTTCGGCGAGGGTCCGGCGCATCTCTTCGTTGTAGGGTAGTAGTTTGGGCCGCTGTGCCACGATCGTTACATCCACATTCACAGGCTCATAGCCATGCTCGCGGATCAGCCGCATCACATGCCCTAACAAGATCTTGCTGTCGATACCCTTGTAGCGAGGATCGCTGTCGGGAAAGTGTCGCCCGATGTCGCCGAGTGCCAACGCCCCGAGCAGTGCATCGCACAGCGCATGGATTGCCACGTCGGCATCGCTATGCCCTAACAGCCCCATGCTGTGATCCACCCTAACGCCGCAGAGCCAAAGCTCGCGCCCCTCCACCAGCCTATGCACATCATATCCCTGTCCGATCCGATACATTGTTTCGTTTATCGTTTATCGTTTATCGTTTAGTGTTTATCGTTAACTCTAACCACTAACCACTAACCACTAACCACCTTTCGGCGCAGCCGAAAGGTTATCTCTTCCTCTTGCCGATTAAGTCGACGATGCCATCCATATCAAATGACAAAGTGAAGCGCAAGGTCTGATCCAACGGCGAGTTCTGCGCCGTGGCAAGCATATAGGAGGCATCGAGTTGAACCACATTCAGCGAAAAACCGGCACCAAAGCCGAAGTAAGAGCGCCCTCCCTTGTTGGGATGCTCGTAGTTGTAACCAAGACGCAGGAAGAATTGCTGATTGTAGGTATATTCCGCACCCACCGAGAATTGGATCTCTTGGAGCTCCTCTTTGAAGCCGCCGGGGGCATCGCCGAAGCTCTTGAAGATACCGGTGATCGGTGACATACTGTTCCATTTGTCGTAGGCTTCCCAGTATGCCGCCTGCCCCTCTTCGGTCTCCATATCATAGTCTTTGGTGCGTGGCTTGGTCGGCACCAAGAGCTTGTTCAAATCCAAACCGAAAGCGAGTGTGTGGTAGTCCGCCAATGGAAACATAAAGTTCATACCGAGTCGCAGGTTGGTAGGAAGGAAGGCGTTGGTCACACCATTATCGTTGCTCACCTTCGTACCGATATTCGAGATGTTGAAACCCCATGAGAATTGACACTCATTGCGCCCGATCATAGGGTAGGTCACGAAGTAACCATTGATGTCGGCGGCAAAGGCATGTGCCGCTTTAAATTCTTCACCCGTCTGCGTGTCTTGATATGACAAGTCGGAGAGGATATAGCGGAGCACGACTCCCATCGAGAATTTCTCCGACAGCTTGCGCGAGTAGCCCAAGTCGATTGCCATCTCGTAGGGGTTGATGGTCTGCGCATTGGGCGATTCGTAGTCATACGATCCTGTCGTCACCTCGCCAAGCGAGAAGTAGCGGAAGGAGGCTGACAGAGCCTGATTGTCGCCACTGCCCATCTTCCAATATCCTGCCACATTCGCCAAGAAGATGTCGTTCACGATCTTGCGTAGCCAGGGTGTGTAGGAGAGGGTGATTCCACCCCCGGAGTAGGCAAAGGCATATTTCGAGGAGTTCCAGAATTGCGAGTTCATATCCGGATCGGTCGCCACACCCAAGTTGCCCAAGGCACTTCCGCGGGCATCCGGGATGATGCTTAGCGTGGTCACACCCGTATTGATCGGGTTGAACTCGTTGTCTTTGATGTCATCTTGGGCGTAGACTCCGGTCGCCGTGGCGAGCAGAAATGCCGTGATAATAGATATTTTTGATGTTTTTCTCATTCTCTTACTTGATTACTGTAAATTCAACCCAATTTGAATATATTTTGTTGCCGGCGGTGCTCTCTTCTCTAACAGCCAGTCTATATGATCCTGTCGGCAGTTCGGTCAGGTCGATGTCGGCATGCGCTCCGAAGATCTCTTGACGCTCCAGCACATGACCTTCACGGTCAGTGACAATCAGCACGAGTCCATCTCTGATCGTGCCTTTGATGTCGACACCGAGTGTCTCGATGGCGATCTCCTTGTCGATGGTCAATTTCATTGCCATTGTGGCAAGGTTTTGAATCGTGAGGGTGGTTGGCTCTGATCTGTTGCCTGCCAAGTCGACGGCGGTGGCTGTCACCTCATGAGTCTCGGGTGAGAGTCGCAGTGTGTTGATATATCCTTCGTAATATGTGGTGCTGACACCTTTGCTCTGATCGCCGTCGAGGCTATAGTTCATGCCGTCGATCGTAAGTGTCACGGCACTGCCGACACCGATGCCGGGGGTGAGTGCCATGTCGTCGGTGGCCTCCACACGGAGCTGTCCGCTGAGTGGATCGTGTGTCATTGTCACTGTCGGTGCCTCGGTGTCGCGGATAGCCTCTGCCGAGGGCTCACTCCCCTCCATAGCCATGGCGATGCGGCAACGACCGGAGTTCGACTTATGCAATGCCGCACAGTGGGTAGCCGCCAAAATGGTGAAGGTGCGGGTCGAGTCGGCGGTGCTCTTGTAGCGGTCGTAGACCGTAGTCAGCGGTACTGACACTTCGAATATTCCGGCATTCACCTTACCCTTGACCGTGGTCAGAGGATATTCGCGGGTCGCCAAGTCGGGAACTCCCGAGGCTATGGTCTTCTTACGCTCCGGCTCCACCACTTTGACTGTCACATATCCATTATATTCGCTGTCGACTGCTCCTTCGCTGTTGAGCACCTGTCCGGTCACTTTCACCACTTCTCCCGATGTGTATGTCGCGCGGTCGGTGGTCATCGCCACCTTGCCTGTAGCCACCGGTATACGCAATGCCGGGTCGCCGATCAGTACGTATGTCGATTGACTCGTGTTCAGACTCTTGGTCTTCGCTATCGAATATACTTCGCCGATCACCGGATTGCTCGTACGCGGATTGCCGATAGCATCGGTGATCATGGCGGTGCCAAACTGGCGGAGCAGGTCTTCATTATGGTTGGAGATCACGGGGCGGGTGGCGCAGATATTGCCGATAAGTCCCCGCTTCGAACGCAACACGCCGATGTCGCCGATACCCTTGATGCTCAGGTCGGGTGCGCAGAGGTCGCAACCTGCCATGAACATAAAGCCGAGCTCCGGATTCTCAAGTTGCAACATATCGCTATTGCTGAAGTCACCGAATCCCAACGCTCCGGAGTGTCCGACATAGACGCCGAACACTTTGCCGCGCTCTATCGATTCGCTCATCAGATCGCGTACCTTCTCGCTGCCGAGTCCCTCCATCCAGAGCTGGGTGTTGTCGAGCTCGGAGTCGAAGTATGCTCCCTCCAAGTCTTGCATCATCTGTGTGAAGTTGATCGCCTGCGTGTCGTGAAGGTTTTGGTCGCCCAAGCAGGAGATCACCATTGTCTCATTGGCGATGTTGGAGAAGTCTTCGGTGTTGAGATATTCTTCGATCTTCGCCACTACGTTTTCAGCCTCTTGCTTGTCGGTGATGGGGAGCAGACCCACACCCATGCTGATCTTGGCGTTGAGCAGTGTCGACTGGTCGCGCAGATAGGTGTAGAAGTCGTTCATACAGCCATAGAAGTCCATAACACAGGATTGCTCTTGGTCGACTTCGGCATCTTTCAGAGTGTATGCCAAGAGACCGGGCTTGAAACCGGGTATCTTGTTGATGTTGCGGATATCGGAGGTGATATGTCCGATGAAGAGTATATTCTTCAGTGGCCGGTTGGGACTCTGATAGAGCATCTTGGTGAGGCAACGGATAGCCATCGGGTCAGGAGATCCGTAGCTGAACTCGTTGTAGATCTCTTGGGGAGTGAGCACCAATACGCTCAGACCGTCATGCTCTCGATGCAGGTCGGCTATCTTGTCAGCGTAGTCTCTCCATTCCGGCAGGGTGATGATCAGCATGTCTGTTCCTTCGGTCTGAAGTGCATGCAGGTTCTGGTTCTCTATCTCCACATATTCAGTCGGCTCGTTGAGATGACGAGTGGGGTTGAACACCACCACTTCGGGGTGATAATAGTAGTCGTCATAGAAATATCCATCTTCGATGTCGAGTTGCTGTGGTGTGCCTCTGCCGGTGATATCCCAGACGTAGCAACCTGCCGGCACGGGGTGCTTCACGATGTCGTGACCGGAGTTGCGGAAGCAGAGATATTGCTGGGTGAAACTCTCGTCGTTGAGCGCCAACCCGAGGTTGATCGGATAGGTCACTATCTCGTAATCGACGTTGCATATCTTCGTGGGGCTATATCCACCCTTCATAACATATTTGAGGGTCAACGTGCCGGTGCCATCTTCGGCGACGTTGAGCTTCGTCTTGCTCATATCGTTCATCAGCGAGAAGACTGCCGCCTTGCTCTGGCTGAAGCTGTGCTCTTTGATGGCGTTGTTGAAGTAGATGAAGAAGTCACCATATTCCTCTTTCGCCAATGCCACTTCCATACGATAGACCGAGGTGGTGTCGACGCAATATTTATATGTCTTCTCTTGGATATAGTATTGGTTGGGTTCTATCTTTCTTCCCCAGAAGGCCTGTCCGGTGTGCATGCCACCCTGCATCAGATCCTCTTCCCAGTAGTCGTAGGTATAACCCCAGCCGAAGAGCTTGGCAGAGCTCTTGTCGGAGGTCGGCTTGTTGCTGACCAAGAGCGGAGTCTGTGCATCGGTCAGATAGTAGTAGGAAACATCGCTATATACATTCCGGTCGGTGCGTATGTGATACATGCGCTCGTTGGTCTGATAGCCGGTCTGGTTGGCGGTGATCTTCTCCGGACCGTAGGCGTAGAAGATCAGCTTGTCGTAGAGATGTGTCACTGCCACATTGGCGGGCACATCCTCAAACGATCTGGTCACCAATGCGTCGGTCGTGTAGAAGTTCAGTGGGAGACTCGGTCCCCCTTGTCCCATCACGGCGACTTTCTTCGGGTCGGAGAACCCTAAGTCTCTCAGCTGGCTGAAGCTGATCTCGTAGACGCCGGTCTTGGGCACGGTGATCCTTACCCACTTACCCTTCTGCATAGGGGAATTGGCTGCAAATTGATATGTCGCTGTGGCTGTGAAACTTATCAGCCATGACATTGTCACTGTCATCAGTATGCGATATATTCTTCCGCTCATTTTATATTGATATCTATTAAGTGTCTGTTGTTATCTTCTATGGGATAGGCGCAGAGATGGGTCTCTTCGCGGAGCAGGATCCCCTGCCGGGGAAGCGCCACGAGCACGAAGTCGCCATTCTTCAGCGTGTTGTGGGCACTCAGACGGGCTATCACCTCGTCGATACCTTCCCGGATTTGCTCCCGAAGGTAGTCAAGGCTCTCTTCTCCCGCTTCGATCCTTATCCCCTCTATATCTTTTAACGTATCAATCGGCTCCAAATTGCCAAGCATGCAACTTCTGTCGTATGCCACGGCGCGTGTCCAGGGGTGTCCCCCCTCGCGCAGACTCTGCAACAGGTCGACCGCCACCATCGCTACGGCAACTCCCCACTGATCGACATATCTCTCTGCAAATCTGGGCTTTATGCTCTTGCCAAGACGCCCGATACGATATACTATACTCGGATATGCCTCATATCGCGCGGCAAAGTCGGGCAGAAACACCGGATTGCCGCTACGCACTATCGAGGAGTCGGGCATCTCATACCAGTCGACATCCCCATCGCCCCAAGGACTTCCCTCCCCGGAGCCGGTATAGTTGCGTATCAAAGCGAATATCTTCATATTGTCGTTTATCGTTTATCGTTTATCGGTATCTCTAACCCCTAACCCCTAACCTGTAACCTGTAACCCCTAACCCGTAACCTCATTAAGACGAGTATAGATCAGCGCCAAGTGGGCATAGATCGAGGTGTTAGCCATCACCACACCCTCTGCCACTTTCACTCGATAGGGGGTGAAGTTCCAGATCGCTCGGATCCCGGCGCCTGCCGCTATGTCGGCTGATTCTTGCGCCACATCCGCCGGTACGGTCAGTATCGCTATCTCCGCCGGGTCGGTTGCCATCGCGTCGAAGATCTCGTCGATATGCCTGATGGGCACTTCCAGATTCTTCTTGCTGATCACTTCGGGATTGACATCAAATCCGGCGATGATCTCCAATCCATAGTTCTGCAAACCGGAGTCGCGGATCAGAGCCTTGCCCAAGCTCCCCACGCCGATGACGTATGCCTTGTGACGTCGCGAGAATCCCAAGAAGTCGCTCAGCGCTTTCGCTAAGTCTTCCACCTCATAGCCGATCCTGGTCCTCCCTTTCACGCCGAGGAAGGAGAGGTCTTTGGCAATCTGAGACGCATCCACACTCAGTGCCTTCGAGATGAGTGTCGACGAGACATATCGCTCTTTTTTGTTGCGCAAGATCTCTACGTAGGCCAAGTACCATGGTAGGCGGCGGAGCGTCGGCTCCGGCAATATCACATTGGGTAATTGATTCATTTTATTGGGGCGCTTATCGCTAATTTTTTCGTTTTCGAACTGTAACTTCCTTCCGGCGTCTCTAAGGTGGCGCGATAGATGTAGATGCCGCGTGCCACGCGAGTGCCTGCTTCGTCACACATATCCCAGACCGTGTCGATCTGACTGTTGATGTCGCTGGTCACATCTTCGACGATGCTCTTGATGCGACGCCCGGCGAGGTCGTAGATGGCGATGGTACAACTCATCTCGCTGTTGGGACGGTCCGTAAGGATCCGGAAGTCGACTGAGGCATCTCCCTTGAAGGCATAGATGTCGTAGATATGCGGGTCTACCATCGCTCCGACGTTGATGTCAAGTGTGGCTTTCGACACGTTGTTGGCATTGTCCCACACGGTGAGCAGCAGCGTGTGACGCCCCGATGATATCCCCTCTAAGGGATATACCAAGGTGCCTCGCTCGGGGTCGGTGACATCCTGCTCGTAGTAGTTGCCCAAGTCGCTGTATATATCTTTGCCATCGATGGTCAGCGTCATGCTGTGGCCGATGCCGGAGTCGGAAATGTTGATGCCCGAGATGTCGTGAAGACGTGCGAACACCACCGGATTGGCGTTCACCACACCGCCATTCTCGAAGTTGGCGCTGTTGACGTAATATTGTTCGATCAGCGGCGGCTCTACGTCGCTGATCTCGGCGTCGTTGTAGCCATACACATAGAAGCGGTCGAACACGCCGTTACCCTCTTTACCCTTGCCATCGTAGGCATAGCCTGCCATCAGCGCCGGAGTGTAGTTGCCCTCGATCTCCGGGGGGAGGTGGAGGGTTATGCTCCAATGCCCCTCTTTGACTTCGGCATTGGCGGTGGTAAGTCGCCGGTCGTGGTCGTTATAACTAATTACCTTGCCGGAATTTCCTTGCCCGTAGGTGGTGATAACGCGCTCTGCATCATAGAGTTGCAGGTTGATTGTGCCGTTAAATTCGGTGTCCACCTCGCCGTCGGGCTTGTTGACCGTTCCTTCGATCGTAGCTGTCGACATGGCTGTCAGCTCCGGCATCTTACCCTTCGGGTCGGTCACATCTTCGCCATCGATCGTCGTCACCTCTACGGCATAGTCGCTGATGGGCACTCTGATCGCCGGGTCGCCTAAGAAGGCGTAGCGCAGGTTGTTGGCGGAGTGATAGTCGTTCTTCCCTCGGATATATACGTCGCCGAAGCGGAGTGCCTTGCCATCTTCCCCTCGCTCGAAGAAGTGTTGGCTGGTGGCTTTGTTGAGCTTGCCGTTGTTGAAAACATATACCGTGCGGGTGGCTGCCATCAGTCCGATCACTCCCGATTTTGGATTCAGCAGGATATGTTCGGCACCGCTGACACTCAGCTCGTCCCAGTAGGCAAAACCGCAGGTCGCCGCGTAGATGAAGGTCAGATTCTTATTGGTCATCGAGATGATGTCTTCCCACTCCCAGAGGTGCTCATGACCCCAGCCGATGGCGCTGGCATGGCCGATATAGTTGGTCAGGATCACTCCGTCGTTGTAGTTGCGGAGCATGCGCTCGGTGGCTTGGGGATAGGTGGCGCCCACGCCGGTCATCACCCTCTGGTAGGTGTCCAAGTAGTTGCGGTCGTAGACCACTGCGACACCCCGCTCGGTGCTGCGAAGCCCGGCATATACATCTTGCGCCTGGTTGAGGTGCTCGCCGTTGTCATCGTCGTCGGCGATTAGCATCACCCGATTGCGCCAGGGCCCGTAGGTCGGGTTGGTGACATAGTTCTCTACCTTCGCCGCCATGTCGAGCGCCTCTTGCCTCGAGGTCACCGGCATACGTCCCACTGCCACGTTCAACTTGGCTTGCGACATGGTGAATTTGCTCTCGGTCACATCTTCGAGCATACCGATTATGTCATCGTTGCTGTAGGAGTCGGTCTCCGAGAGTCCTGTGTAGCTCTGATATATCGGCATCGGCGTGTAACCGGCACTCTTCGATGCTGCCGACACCATCTTGTTGTCGTAGAAGGGCTTACCCATCAGCAGACAGTAGCGTATACGATGTGTGTCGTCGCTCTCTCCCTCTGTCTCTCCCTCATTATCAGTAGTGACCTCTTTGTTGCCTCGGTCATACCACATCTTGAGTGCCTTGCGGAAGGCGCCGACATCTTTCTTGCCGTTGGAATATTCGTTGTATAGTTGCTCCGCTTCGCACACTGCCACGCGGAAGCCGTCATAGTCCCTGTGGTGTTGGGCTATCCTCTCCGCTCCCTCTTTATATTCGGGGAGGGTGATGATCAGCATGTCGGGAGTTTCCATCCCATGGATGTTCTGATTCGCTACGGTGCCGGCGGAGATGGCGGTGCGGTTGATCTTGTCGGGGTCAAATACCACATATTCTCGGTAGCCTCCGGTGGTGAGGCTCCACATCGCTTTGTCGCCCTGCAGGGTGTATGCCACCTTTGTGGCGCGCGCCGCGTCGGTGATGTCCCACACTTCGCATGCTGAGGAGCAACCGCTCACACTCAGCGTCTCGCCCCCGGTGTAGGTGCCGTAGAAGTAGAGTTCGCCATTGTCGAGTCGCAATGCTCGGCGATAGAAGGATTCGATATAGTCGAGGCGCGACATGAAGAGCACGCCGGTCGGCGCGTAGGTGATGTCGAGTTTGAGGTCACCGTTTAGGTTGCTTATCTGCTTGGTAGTCTCGGTGACTTTGCAATATTGCTGGGCGGTCGAGGACTCGATCTTGTCTGTTTCTGCAGATTCCACACTCGTGCCGTTGGCTTTGAAGCTCAGGCGCGATGTCCCACCGGTGGTCTTGGCGGCAAAACGCACTTTCACCGTCATATCGGTGTCGATGGCATCGAGTCGACTCAGCTCGAAGGTTTGAGTACGCTTGCTGCGGAAGTCTTCACCATACATCTGCGAACCGCTCTCACCGGCAAATTCGAGGTCCTGCTCATGCACCGAGCGGCAGATATAGTCGCTCACCACGTTCTCCCCGACCTCGGCTGTGGTATTCGCGGAGTCGGCTATGCTCTGCGAAGTCTCCACATCGCTCAGGAAGTAGTAACTGTCGTCGCAGAAGGCATGGATAGTATGGGTGTAGGGGGTAGCCGAACCATCGATGTTTCGACTCCAGGTGAAGTGGTCGAAGGCGAAGAAACAGAGCCCTTTCGAAGTGTGTACGGAGGGTTGCAGCGGAAGGTCATCAGGCATATCTTCGGTGAGCCCGAAGGATACCTGGCGGCCTCCCGTGCCATATACATGAACCTTCGCGGGGTCGCTGAATCCCATCTTTCGCAGTTCGCTGTCGCTTATGGTGTGCATGCCGACACCGCTCACCTTCACCTTTACCCAGGTGCCCGTGGCAAGCATCGACTCTGTGGCATATCGTTCCGGGTCGAGGGCATAGCTCGGCTCTGCCGACACCATCGCCGTGCCGACCATCGCCATTGCCATCAGTATCTTTTGAGCATTATTCATCAAAAAATAAACGAATTTAAACCCCAATTTATTATCTATCACCTATTAAAATTTAAGAACGCGCTCAAAAGAACGCGCTCGAAGTGTCTTTATCACTGTCTAAAATCATTCCTAATTCCTAATTCCTAATTCCTAATTCCTATCTACCATAGCGTTGAACTCTTCGCGGCTCCCGCTGTAGACGTTGAGGTCTACATCTCCGCGCACTCCCGCCACCTTCCCCCGGTGGTCGTATTGCCAGTAGATCCAGTCACTGCTCATGCTGTTCTCCTCTTCGAAGGAGCAGATCCATAACGGACTCCCCTGAAATTCCGGCATCAGGTATTTCTCCCAACCGCGCCGATTGCTGTAGAAGGTGACCCGATGTCCCCGCATGTTGAGATATTCCACCATCATCGCAAGCCGCGACTTGATGCTGTCCATGTCGATCCCCTTCGGATTCCCCTGCTCTTCCACATCGATGGCAAGACCTAAGTCCATACGACGCTTACCCACCACTCGCAGGAAGTTGACCGCCTGCTCTACGCCGTCGACGTCAAACCGAAAGAAGTGGTAAGCCCCCACCTTCATCCCGGCATGCTTCGCCTTCTGATAGTTCAACACGAAGTTCTCATCGCGGAAGTCCCTCCCTTCGCTCGCCTTCAACCATACAAACTCATAACCCTCTGCTGCCGTGGCGTTTAGATTCGCATAACCATTATGCGCCGACAAGTCGATACCCCTCACCGGATAGCGCTGTGGATCCACGTATGGTGGGGTGGTTATATACTCATGCCATGCCCACCAGCTCGCTCCCACCAAGGCGATTACCACCAAGAGGAACCATCCCGCCACCTTAATATCCTTTATAGGCCGCTTCATCAGTTTGGTTATTGGTTATTGGTTATTGGTTATTGGTTATTGGTTATCGGTTATTGGTTATCGTTCTCTCCGCTCTCCACACTCCGCTCTCCACACTCCGCTCTCCACACTCCGCTCTCCGCTCTCCGCTCTCCACTCTCCGCTATATATAACGCAAAGTCTATCGTAGATATGATTTCTTTATAACGTTTTTTAACTATCCATTGTTGTATGATGCCACTCTTTTCTGCATTGTGATAGGTGTTGTTCTCTTCCGTCTTCCCCTCTCCGTATGCCGCCTTGCCGGCTCCCCAGTGGCTCCCGATAGTGTTGAAACGCATCACCAATATCTTGGTGCTGTCGCCCGTCTGTTGTAGTTTTTTGTCCAGCATCTTCGGGGTCATAAGCTCGGGCCATGAACAACCCATCGCCGGCACCGTGCCCGTGAGATGGTTAAGCATCGGCGCCGAACCATACACCAAGAGGGTGTCGCCGGGCGATACGTAGGGGGCTATCGCCCCGGTGATGGCGCGTATCCTCCCGGCGCGTGCCGCCGACGTCAGGATATATTCTGTGCCCCGATAGCCCGGAGTCGCTGTCATCTCTTCGAGCGGCGTGTCGTCGAAGTAAAAGCCCCCTTGCCACGCCTTTACACCTCCCATCCCTATGATGATCAGCATCGTTGCCACCACGACATAGCGCCCTGCCGTGCGCCGTAACCCCTCCATCGCCGGCACTATCGCCATCCAGAGAACGATGCTCCCGGCGTTGTAGATGCCGTTGTCACTACCCATCGGCAGGATCACCATCATCAGCAGTCCGGCAATCGCTACTATCCGCACGTCGCGCAGCTCACGCCGCCAACAGAGCAGACACCCCGCCACGCTGATGGCTGCCAGATCAGTCACTATGTCATGATGCAACAGGATGTACACCCCGAGCACCGACCCCACGACCCATAGCACCACCTTCACCGGCAACAGTATCACTGAAAAACGTGTGATCCTCGTAGCCATATAGTGGGCAATCAGCAGCGACACCGCCACCATGCCGATCTCCTTCCACGCACCGATCTGTGCCCCGATCAGCGTCGTCAGACTGTGCGTCGATTCGCTCGATTGGCTCCCTGCCATCTCGCGCAAGTCGGTGATGGTGGCTCCCAACAGGTCGAGATGCCCCAATGCTGCCGCCAAGCCTATCATCGCCGACACGCCTACCAACCAGCCTCCGAGCCAGAGAAGCACGTCGCGCCGACGTTTCTCGCGCCGTGTGAAGAGAAGCAAGAGCACGAAGAACACTTCCATCACATTCGGAAGTCGTGTCAACACGTTGACACCCGCCGCCATGCCACCCAATGTCACGCCCCAACTGCCGCCTCGCAAGGTCAGCGCCAAGGAGAGCATTGCCAATGTCGCCGTCATCGTGTCGTTGTAGAAGGCCAAGGGGGAGAGCCAGATCCCGACGCAAACCATTATCACGCCGCAGAGCTGTGCCGCACGGCTGCATACGTCGCGCGCGGCTTGCAGCAACAGATAGATGCTCAGTAAGTTAGCAGCCATTCCGAGGAGTCGCATCGCGAAGAGACCACCTCCCGTGAGAAGAGTCACGACGCCACCCACCACACCGCTCAGATAATACATGAAGTTATAGCTCACACCCTCCGGATGCGAGAAAATATTGTCATAGAAAGTCAGGTAAAAACCGGAGTCACAAACCTCCCAGCCGCAGAAAAGCACCGGCAACTGCAACAAAGCAGCCACCATAAGCACAATCCCCCGCCACCTCTTCTCATCAACACGCATAACAAAGATTAGTTAAGACCAAAATCGTTACAGACGTTACTAACGTTCTTATCGTTACAGACGTTCATAACGTTCATAACGTTCTTATCGTTCTTATCGTTCATAACGTTCATGTCGTTCATAACGTTCATGTCGTTCATAACGTTCATGTCGTTCATAACGTCTCCACAAAAATAACAAATCTTCGCGAAAAAACCGCCCTCTTTCCCCACAAAAATCGCCGAGCCGCCCCCGCCGCCCGGATCCGAGCCCGCCTTCGGCGCGGATTGGTTCTGTGAGCGAGCTTCAGCTCGCCTTCGGCGCGAATCCGTACCCCGCAAGCTCGCTTGCGAGCGAATTCCTAATTCCTAATTCCTAATTCCTAATTCCTAATTCCCCCTCCGTGTATGGATAAAGCCGCCACCTCCCGCCCCCTCCCTATCTTTGCCGCAAAAAAAGACATAGATATGAAGATAAGAAGTGTGATGAACAAGGTCCTCCTCCTCGCAGGCATCATCTCCCTAACCCTGGGCTGCGCCCATAAAGTATATGTACCCGTGGAACGGGTACTCGTCGACACCCTCCATTGCGTCGAGAGCCGCGTAGACACCATCGCCTGGCGTGACTCCATCTACGTCGGTGCCCGCGGCGACACCATCGTCAAGGAGGTGTATCGCTGGCGCCAACGAGTCCACATCCGTGTCGACACCATCTATCGCGTTAAGAAAGATAGCATCGACACCACCGCCGCCACCGCCCGGATAGCCCAAGCCGAAGAAAAGCAAGAAAAAGAGCGAAAATACGCCCGCCTAATCACCCTCGCTACCCGCCTCGGCATCCTCCTAACCCTCGCCATAATCCTAATCCGCCACTACAAGCGAATTCATAATTCATAATGCATAATGCATGATTACGCCCGCCTCCTCGCGCGGATTGGTCCTGTGAGCGAGCTTCAGCTCGCCTTAACGCCCCGCCCAGACTCCGTCCGGATCCGAGCCCTCTCCCCTTGGCGCGGATTGGTTCTGTGAGCGAGCTTCAGCTCGCCTTAACGCCCGCCCTTCCTCCGATGCGTAGCAAAAATCAGGGCAATCAGTCCAATCAGTGGTTAAAACAAAAAATCCGTGTTAACTAACGACTAAGAAAAGCAAATGAGCCGCGATGGCGGCAACGATGCCTCCGATGGTGTGCGCCAGGATCGCCTTCGGCGTCAATTCCCGATACCCCAACGAGTCAAGCATCGCCGTGTGAGTGCTCAGATAACCACTCCAACACATGCCGATCGCGGTGAACACCGCGATGGCATTGCCATCTACCCACCCCTCGGCGATGAAGTTGGGCACCAACCCTAAGGCTGCTCCCACTGCTCCCAAAGCCGTGATCGGGAAGGCTATCAAATGTGGATCCGTAAAACCGAACAACCATTCAAACACCACATTAATCTTGCTCGCCAAGTAGGGTAGTAGTGCCACTCCCTCGTATGCCGCACCGGTATATTCTCCCGTCTCACCATTTGGGCCGAAGGTCAGCACCATCACAAGGGTCGAGATGATTAGCACGCCCGGGATGATCGCGATGCCGACATCCACTCCCGTCTTTCCTCCATCCAAGAGGGAGTTCAAGATGCGGATGAAGGTCGATTCACCCTGATGAGTCTCTTTCTCTTCCTCGAGTTCGTCGGCGGTTACCACCTGCTCGTCGCGGAATTTAGGATACTGTCTTACCACAAAATATTGCATCAAGCGCGTCGAGACGATACAGCC
This sequence comes from Lepagella sp., assembly GCA_051878555.1. Classification (GTDB taxonomy): domain Bacteria; phylum Bacteroidota; class Bacteroidia; order Bacteroidales; family Muribaculaceae; genus Lepagella. The sequence goes on from JBJEKI010000032.1 coordinate 38,197, forward strand.
GCAGAATGCCCCGAAGAGTCCCACCATCGGTTGCCAGTAGTACCCCTGGCCCGCCATGAAGACGATCACTAAAAGTCCCATACCGAATGCCGTACCGAAATTGGTCAGCGAGATAAACTGATATTTCTTGAAATAGCTGCTGAAACGGCGGTCTGCCGCCAAGGAGATGATGGCTGGGTTGTCGCTTAGAAAGGTCATCACCGCACCGAGGGATGCCACGCCCGGCAAGTTGAACAGCGGGCGCATCAGCGGGCGCAAGATCCGCTCCAAGAGCGACACGACGCCAAATTCCACGAAGATCCTGCCGATGGCACCCGTCAGTACGCAGATACCCATAAGATAGAACACCGTGTTGAGTAGCAGATCATGAGCGGTATGCATCAGCGTGTTCAGCATATTGCTCGTGCCCATCTGCGAGGCCAGATAATAGAAGAGGCCAAACACCACCAACAGACAGATGATGCCGGAGGTCACCCCTGCCTTACGGGGCTTACGCACCTTCCCCTCCTTAAAAAAATGATGTAAAAAAGACATGATATTAGATTTATTTAGTGTTATTTCATTCTATAACCGCCCCGACCCCCGACGCGCGCCGCCCAATCGAGCCCGCCCATCCTCGTAGCGAATTGGTTCTGTGAGCGAGCTTCAGCTCGCGTTCTCCTGTCCCCCGACTCCGACTTGAATTAATCCATCCTCCGATACTTCCCGCCATCCCAAACAAGGCGCAACGGCGACCGCAGATAGGGCGCCAAACACCGCTGATCCTCCCACGAAAGGGCTCCCACCGCCGTGAGGCGCACCGTCATCTCGTCACTTCCCGGCGCAAAAACATACTCCACCGCCATAAAGGGGAGAATCCCCAACAGCGAGGAGCGCGTCTCCTTGTCCACACCCGTGAAGTCGAAGAAGTCTTCGACGCCCAACGGCGTCAGCACCTTCTTCAAGGCTATCGGCCGAAAACGCGAGTCATAGAAGCGCAATTCGCTGTCGCGAACCGTTGCCGAATCCCCCACCGTGTAGACTACGCCGACGATATCTTTCCCTCCGCGGCGCAACACCTTATAGGTAGCCTCCGACACGGCGGATATCCCGACACGCAGATAACTGCGTGAATGTGGCTCCATCACCGTCGACTGACCCACGCTCGACGGGGTAGTCAGGACGGCACCACCCGACGCAGCGTCATACGCCATCGCCTGACGAGTTGCCTTTGGCAAGATGGTCACCGCCGGGTCGTCGATCTCCACGAAAGCCCGGTATGTCGTCAGCTCTTCTCCCGACAAGGCCGCTTGAGCCTCCCTCAGACAAGAATCAACGACACTCTCGACCGTGTCGACATCTGCCGATACAGGAGCCGGTTCGACGTCTGCCGAAGAGGCTCCGACGGCATCAGCCGCAGCCCAAAGGCTGACCGCCACGAAAAGAGCAAAATAGAAAAAACGAACCATAATCAAAAAGCAGGGAGAAAAGCTCCCACAATCAAATAACGCCCCAACTCCCCGGATATTTTATCTCACCCCCGACACGTCGGGTTTTAGCAATGATTGTAAATGATCGAAAATGACCTTAGCCCCGCCCACGACACCCCTCCGAGCCGCGTAGCAAAAATCAGACAAATCAGTAAATCAGTGGTTAAATAAAAAGATCCGCGAAGATCCGCGTAAATCCGTGGTTAAATTAAAATTCCTCACAATCCAAGGTGAAAATTTGGTAATATGATATTTTTATGCTAATTTTGTGCAAAATTTGGTCGATTGGGGTCTTGTCATCGATTGAATTTTGAAAAACTCCTCTTTACCATAAAGACTTAAAGTTAAATAGCTGATAGTTAACCAAATCATAAAACAACCAACACCAAAACTCTCTATGAACAAATTCTCGAGATTTGTGGCTGCCTGCGGCCTCGCTGCAGCTGCTCTTACCACAAATGCGGCTACATTTGTGGGTGATCGTACAGATTTTCGCGATGAGACTATCTACTTCGCGATGACTACGCGCTTCTATGATGGCGACCCTACCAACAATGTCTGCGGCTGGGATCACCAGAATGTCCAAATCGCTAACAATGACCCCGACTGGCGTGGCGACTTCAAGGGCCTTATCGACAAACTCGATTACATCAAAGCCCTCGGCTTTACCGCCATCTGGATCACTCCGATCGTGCAGAACTGTTCAGGTACCGACTTCCACGGCTATCACGCCATGGACTTCTCTAACGTGGATCTCCGCTATGAGAGCCGCACCGCTTGGGGCGCCTCCAAAGATGTGAAGTTCCAAGATCTTATCGATGCTGCTCATGCCAAAGGCATGAAGATTATCCTCGACATCGTGCTCAACCACACCGGCAATTTCGGTGAAAAGCACTTCGCCGAGCTCTTCTATCGTAACCCCGATATCAAGGCTCAGGCTTCGGTGTCCGCCTCTCTCATCCCCAACTACGACAAACTCCCGTCGAACTATAACGAACTCTCAGGTACTGAGCAGTATAACGCTCGCTTCCCCTATCTGAAGAACACCGACGGAACTAACAAGGATAACCACAACTACTGGCACCACGTCGGCACAGGCTGGAACTGGGACTATCCCAACCGCTGGTGGGGGCAGATTGCCGGCGACTGCGTCGACCTTAACACCGAGAACCCCGCCGTGTCAAAGTACCTCGTAGAGCAATATGGTAATTTCATCAAGATGGGTGTCGACGGTTTCCGTATCGATACCACCGGCCATATCTCGCGTCTTACTTTCAACACCTCGTTCATCCCCCAATTCCTCGAAATCGCCGAAGAGTATAAGAGCAAACGTCTCAACGGTTGCCCATTCTTCATGTTTGGCGAGTGCTGCGCGCGCTTCTCTGACGTGACCTATCGCGACCAGCCCAACCTCTCCAGCTATTTCTACACCTGGAAATCTCCCCAGAATCTCGTGGATCAATGGGATTGGGATGAGTCTTTCTGGGATGATATCTACATCCCCGAGGGTGCCGACGATCTGCGCCCCGGCAATATGGCTCTCTGCGAGCAGGAACCCTCTGTCAAGAGAGAGTCTACCAACGTATTCATGCAGAATGGCGCTTGGCACGATCCCGACTATTCCGACTATTCCGGATTCTCGATCATCGACTTCCCGATGCACTATAACTTCAACAATGCTTCGGCTGCCATCAACGTGGCTAAGAGCGGTGACAAGTATTATAACGATGCCTCTTACAACGTGGTTTATGTCGACTCTCACGACTATTGCCCCGGCCCCAACGATGGTACTCGCTTCAATGGCGGTACTGCTCAATGGGCTGAGAACCTCTCTCTGATGTTTACCTTCCGCGGCATCCCCTGTATCTATTACGGTTCGGAGGTCGAGTTCCAGAAGGGTAAGAAGGTCGACGCCGGCGGTACTGACATGCCGGTCAAGGACTCCGGTCGTGCTTACTATGGCCACTATATCGAGGGTAACGTTTCCGCTTCCGATTTCGGCGTTTACACCGCTTCGGGCAATGTTGCCACCACTCTCGACGGCGACTTGGCTCAACACATCATCCGTCTGAACAAGATCCGCGCTGCCGTGCCTGCACTCCGCAAGGGTCAGTATACTTTCGATGGCTGCTCCGCCAGTGGCGGCTATGCCTTCAAGCGCGCTTATAAAGATGAGTCGTTCGCTCTCGTTGCCCTCAATGGCGGCGCTACCTTCAGCAATCTCCCCGCCGGCACTTACGTTGATGTAGTTACAGGTCAGTCTTATACCGCTACTTCCGGCGGCTCTATCACCGTTTCCGCTCCCACCAATCAGGGTCAGCTCCGCGTCCTCGTTAAGGGTTGGACCGGCGGTAAGATCGGCGAGGATGGTAAGTTCATCTATACCACTTCTGCCGTGGCTCACGGTGGTAACCCCTCTTTCACCGATAATGGTACTACTCAGTATTACACCGCTGAGGATGCTCCCCAGCCTTCAAGCGTAACCTTCTCTCCCGCCGGCGGCGCTTTCAAGACCGAAACTCTCACCGTGACTGCTACCCTCAGCGAGGATGCCACCACAGGTTGGTTTAAGGTCGGCTCTAACGCTCAGGTCAGCCTCAATCCCGGCGAAAGCAAGCAGTTCACCATCGGCTCAGGTATGAACTTCGGCGATAAGGTCACCGTAACTTGGGGTGCCGATGACTTCACCGGCAGTGTTACTTACACCAAGGTCGATCCTAACGCTTGTATCACCGTATATGTCAAGGCTCCCTCCGGCACTAACCTCTATTCTTGGGGTAAGGATAATGACGGCAAGTCTGTAGAACCTTGCGGCGCATGGCCCGGCAAGCTCCTCTCCGAGACTGTCAACGTAGGTGGTGATGATTATTACTATTTCACTTTCGACAATATGCCCGCTGTCAATATCATCTTCAATAAGGATGGTAACAAGACTCCCGACATTACTAACATCGTAGCTGATACTTATTTCGAGTATGACGGTTCTACCACGGCTACCGAGATCGACGCTCCCACCGGTCCGAAGGCTCCTGTCATCAAGGCTAACCCCGCCAGCGGCAAGACTTTCACCGAGAGCCTCTCTGTAACTCTCACCGTTTCTCCCGCTACCGATATCTATTACACTCTCGATGGCAGCCAGGCTTCCGCTTCTTCTACCAAGTATACCGGCCCGATCACTCTCACCGAGACCACTACTATCAATGCGTATGCTAAGAACGACGTAGGCGAGACTCGCACTTCATTCACTTACACCAAGGTGGATACTCCTCCTGTAGGCAGCAACCACGCCGTATATCTCTACAACGATGCCAACTGGAGCAACTGCTACGCTTACTGCTGGGATGACAACCATAAGACCACTTCTTCATTCAGCGGCGCATGGCCCGGCAAGCAGCTCACCGAGACTGTCGAATATGATGGCAAGACTCTCTATCGCTTCTCATTCACTTACGATGGCGAGTTCAGCAACCCGATGATCATCTTTAACAACAATAGCGGTACTCAGACTTCTGACAAGGTTTACGAGGAAGCTGCGATCTACAACTGCGCGGGCAACGTGATTGGCACATACACTGCCGATGTGAAGAAAATCACCGCTTCAGGCGACATCAAGGTCTTCGCTCAGGGTGGCAGACTCGTGATCGTCTCTGACAGCGACTGCACTATCGAGGCTGTCAAGGTGGATGGCACTCGCCACATCCTCCCTGTATCGATGGGCTACAACTACTACGAGCTCTCCAAGGGCTTCTACATCGTAGGCGGCAAGAAAGTAGTAATCTAATTATATCCCAAATGATATAAAAGAATAAAAAAGACCCATTTATATCCGAAATGATATAAAAGAACCCCAATACGACCCAATTATATCCGAAATGATATAACCCCGGAGGGCGTGTCAATCGACACGCCCTCCTTTTATTTTTTTGGCTCGTTTTTTGTTTTTTGGTGCGCGAATCCCTCCTCCGCATGCACGCTTGCGTGCCTCATGGTTTTATTTATAAATAAAATAAAATTTTATTTTGTTGATATTCAGTATTTTCGCTTTTTTGCATTTTGCGGTTTCGTTTTTTATTATTAACTTTGCACAAATTTAATCGAAATGTGCACTCCGCGACTCCGGTCGTATAGAGCCTTTTTCTTGAATCCAACTATCAAACACAGTAACGAAACTAACATTTAATTCCGAACCAATGTATATCAATGCTACGGGATATTATATCCCCTCTGTCCGCATAGACAATGCTCATTTTCTCCCTCTCAATGGTCTGACCGACGAATGGATCGTTCGCCGCACCGGCATCCACACCCGTTCGCATGTGGCTGAAGGTGAGGGTCATAACAGCATGGGTCTCGATGCTATCCGCAATGCCCTCCCCACCCTCCCCTACGACATCAAGGATGTCGACCTGATCGTCTCGGCGGCTTATTCCGCCTACGACACTGTGGCTACCCTCGCCCACGAGGCGCAACGCGAGTTCGATATCGACGGCGCTAAGGCTGTTTACCTATCTTCCGCCTGCTCTTCGTTTATCAACGGCCTCGAGATGGTCGACGCTTACTTCGCCGCCGGCAAGTCGAACAAGGCGCTGCTCATCTGCTCGGAGTGCAACTCCTACTATGCCAACGAGACCGATAAGACTTGCGGTCACCTCTGGGGTGATGCCGCCGTAGCATTCTTCCTCTCCAAGGAGTCGATTGGCGACCGCGAACCGGAGATCACCTCCATCTACACCTGCGGCCTTGGCAACGTGTCGAAAGGCCCCGAGGGTGTGAAACTCCGTCCCAAAGAGGGTGGCATTATGATGCCCTTTGGCAAGGATGTCTTCATGAATGCCTGCAACTATATGATCGACGCCCTCGACAAGGCCGGTGCTGCCGTCGGCGGCATCAAGGCCAATCAGCTCGACCACATCATCTGCCACCAGGCGAACCTCCGCATTGTGGCTAACGTAGCCCACCAACTCGAGCTCCCGATGGAGAATTTCGAGAACAATATCGACGAACTGGGCAACACCGGTAGTGCCGGTGTGGCATTGGTATTCTCGCAGCGTCGCGACACTTTCGCCCCGGGCGAAAAAGTCGGCCTAACCGTCTTCGGCGGCGGCTACAGCTGCGGCGCCGCCATCATCGAAATGAAATAACTCCGCCGAATCCCGGTAGGGGCGCAATAATTTGCGCCCGCAACGAAAAGGGCAATAATTTGGCCTGCAACGAAAACGCAATAATTTGCGCCCGCCGGTAAATGATTGTGGGATTGTGATTTTTTTTGCAAAGTATCAAAAAAATTACTAACTTTGTGGCGCGATCGGGAGCGATCGCCCTAAATTGCGATAGTAGCTCAGTTGGTAGAGCATCAGCTTCCCAAGCTGAGGGTCGCGGGTTCGAGCCCCGTTTATCGCTCCCGGGAGGGTGGCTTTCAGCCCCCCTCCCTTCTTTTTCCCCCATCCCACGCGGATTGGTTCTGTGTGCGAGCTTTAGCTCGCCTTGCGCGCGAATCCGTCCTCCGCATGCTCGCTTGCGCGCGACTCATCGCCATTCCGCGTTTATCACGCTCTGTAGAGCTTTTTTCTTTGCAATTTTGGGTTAAAATTTGACAATTAAGGAATTATTTGCTAAATTTGCAAAGTTAACCTAAAAATCAACAGCTAAGGATGAAACGTTTCTACAATCGTTTGGCAGCAATGACCCTCTTTGCTGCCGGGGCTATAGCCGGCGGTACATCGGCTTACGCCGTGGGTTGGCCTGCTAATTATGAGGGCGTGATGTTGCAAGGGTTCTATTGGGACTCTTATAGCGACTCCAAGTGGACAGTGTTGACAAGTCAAGCAGATGAATTGTCACAGTACTTCAAACTGATCTGGGTGCCCAACTCAGCAAAATCGAGCGGCAGCCCCACTATGGGTTATATGCCCATATATTGGTTTACAAATCACAACTGCTCTTTCGGAACTGAGGCTCAGCTCCGCGAGATGATCTCCACCTACAAAGAGAAGAGTGTAGGCATCATCGCCGACTGCGTCATCAATCACCGTGTCGGCGTGAGCGGCTGGGGTGATTTCCCCACTGAGGAGTGGAACGGCCAGTCATGGCACATTGGCCCTGAGGGTGTATGCTGCACCGACGAGTGGAAGAACAATGGCGGTAACCCTACCGGTGCTGCCGATACAGGTGAAGACTTCGGTGCTGCTCGCGACCTCGACCATACCAACGCCAACGTGCAGAACAACTGCAAAAACTATGTGAAATGCCTCCTCGAAGAGTATGGCTATGCAGGCATCCGCTATGACATGGTCAAAGGCTATGCCGGTGAGTACACTAAGATGTATAACAACTACGCCAACGTAGAATTCTCTGTAGGTGAATACTGGGATGGCAGCTACGATCTCGTGAAGGGTTGGATCGATGCCACCGGCAAAACTTCTGCCGCCTTCGACTTCCCCTGCAAGTATGCCATCAACGATGCCTTCTCTTCCAACGATATGACCAAGCTCGTGTGGAAAGCCAATGGCACTACCGACCAGCCCGCCGGTATGATCCATTTCGGTTATCCGCAATATGCCGTGACCTTCATCGACAACCACGACACCTACGAGAATAGCTCGAAATTTACCGGCAATGTGGTGGCTGCCAACGCCTTCATCCTGATGAGTCCCGGCACTCCCTGCATCTTCCTTCCCCACTATAAGAACTACAAACAGGCTATCCAGCAGCTTATCAATATCCGCAACTCCGTGGGTATCAGCAATACGTCGGCTGTGACCGTGCTCAAGAGCACTACCAACTGCTATATGGCTGAGATCACCGGTTCGAAGGGTAAGGCTGTCGTGAAGATCGGTTCGGCTCAGGATTCTCCCGCCGGTTATACCAATGATGATATCAAAGCATCAGGCAATGACTATTGCGTATGGACCAAGAGTGAAATTTCCGGTGGCACTACCCCCGGTGGTGGCGGTGGCGGCGGTGGCACAGCCCCCGATAAGCTCTATATGCTCGGCAATATCGATGGCGCGCAGTGGAGCACTGCCTCCAGCCCCGCGATGACCAAGTCGGGTGAGACCTTCAGCATCACCACCAAGATGACTGCCGCTACAGGTGAGACTTATTGCTATTTCAGCTTCTCCGACGCCCTCGGCGCTGACTGGGATGCTCTCAATATGACAGCCAACCGCTATGGTGCCGCCAGCGAAGGTGCCGAGGTCACCAACAATAGCACAGCCCCCGTCACCGCCTACCTCAATGGCGTTGACGCTTCCGGCTGCAAGTCCTGGAAGATCCTCCCCGGCGAGTATACCTTCACTGTCGATTTCAGCAATATGACCCTCTATATCGGCGAATACACCGGTGGAGGTGACAACCCCGGTGGTGGCGGTGGTGACACTCCCGATCCGGTGGATATGCCCGACAATTTCTATATGATCGGTAACATCGATGGTTGCTCTTGGAGTACTTCTGCAAGCCCCGCCATGACCAAGAGAGGCAACACCTACTACACTACAGCCACTATGGCTGCCGCTGCAGGCGAGACTTATTGCTATTTTAACTTCTCTGATGCTCTCGGCGCTGACTGGGATGCTCTCAATATGGCTGCCAACCGCTATGGTGCCGCCAGCGAAGGTGTCGAAATCGGCCTCGGCCAGTCCTCTCCCGTCACCGCCTACCTCAATGGCGTCGACGCATCCGGCTGCAAGTCCTGGAAGATTCTCCCCGGCTCTTACGACTTTGTGGTAGACTTCTCGACCATGACTCTTAAGACCTACGCTCCCGGCACTTCGGGCGTTAAGGCTATTGACCTCAACAGCGACGTGACCCCCGTATACTACAACATGCAGGGCATCCGCGTAGCAGTTCCCGAGCAGGGTGGCCTCTACATCAAAGTCACCGGCAACAAACGCGAAAAAATACTCGTAAAATAAAATCATCTAAGGTAAACAATAAGATCGGCCGAAGACCCACAAGGATCCCGGCCGATTTTTTTCATACCATTCGCCCATCCACGCCATTGATATTGTGGGTATGGGAAAAATTTGTTAAATTTGCACGTTAAAAACTTTTATAAAATGGAACGCAGAGTAAGAGTAAGATTTGCACCATCGCCCACAGGGCCTTTGCACATCGGAGGTGTACGCACCGCCTTATACAATTATATCTTCGCACGCCGTCATGGCGGCGATATAATCCTTCGCATCGAAGACACTGACAGCACCCGCTTCGTCGAGGGTGCCGAGGAGTATATCAACGAGTCATTGAAATGGCTCGGCATCGGCATCGACGAGGGTGTGAAAGAGGGTGGCAACTATGGTCCCTACAAGCAGTCGGAGCGCCGCGACATCTACCGCGAACATGTGAAGCAACTCCTCGACAACGGCAAGGCTTATATCGCCTTCGACACCCCCGAGCAACTCGAAGAGGCGCGCGCCAAGCATCCCAACTTCCAGTATGATGCCTCGACACGCGGCGAGATGTGCAACTCCCTTACCCTCCCCGCCGAGGAGGTGGAACGTCGCATCGCCGCCGGCGACCGCTATGTGGTGAGATTCCTCATCGAGCCGGGCCGCGAAGTCAAGGTCAACGACCTGATCCGCGGTGAGGTGGTGATCAATTCATCAATCCTCGACGACAAGGTGCTCTATAAGAGCGCCGACGACCTCCCCACATATCATCTTGCAAACATCGTCGACGACCACCTCATGGAGGTGTCGCACGTGATCCGCGGCGAGGAATGGCTCCCCTCCGCACCCCTCCACGTGCTCCTTTACGAGGCCTTCGGTTGGACTGACACTATGCCCCAATTCGTGCATCTCCCTCTCCTCCTCAAGCCTGTCGGCAATGGCAAACTCTCCAAACGCGACGGCGACAAACTCGGGTTCCCCGTCTTCCCACTCGAATGGCACGACCCCAAGAGCGGCGAAGTCTCCTCAGGTTATCGCGAGAAGGGTTACCTCCCCGAAGCGGTGGTCAACTTCCTCGCACTTCTCGGCTGGAACCCCGGCGACGACTCCGAGCTTATGAGCATGCAAGAGCTCATCGACAAGTTCTCGTTCGAACACTGCTCCAAGGCAGGCGCCAAGTTCGACTATAAGAAGGGTCTCTGGTTCAACCATGAATATATCATCAACACCCCCGACTCTCGCCTCACCGAGCTCTTCAAACCGGTGCTCCGCGGACATGGCATCGAGGGATTTAGCGACGAATATATCGCCCGCGCCATCGGCATGGTGAAGGGTCGTGTCAACCTGATCGGTGAATTGTGGGATCAAGCTGACTTCTTCTTCCGCGCTCCCGAAGAGTATGCTGAGAAGGATGTCCGCAAGCGCTGGCAAGAGGATACTCCCCGCATCATGGGTGAGCTGATCGGCTGGCTCGAAGAGATCGACGATATGACCTCTGCCAATGCCGAAAAGATAGTGCTCGGCAAGATCGAGGAACGTGGCTACCATCTCGGCAACGTGATGAACGCCTTCCGTCTCGCCGTGGTGGGCGCTTGCCGCGGCCCTCACATGTTTGACATCACCGAAATGATGCCCAAAGAGGAGGTGATCAGACGCATAAATCGTGCCATCGAGCATATCAAGTAAGACTTTTAACACTGTTATAAACATAGGAATATACTATGGCAGGGCACACCGCAGAGCAGCTATTATACTCCGCAGGAATCAGCATCTACCGCTTAGGTATCAAGATAGCCGGGCTATGGAACGAGAAGGCAAGCCTTCTCGTCCATGGTCAGGATGAGATTTTCGATAAATTGCGAGGCTGGCGACAGCCGGGCGATAGGGTGGTGTGGCTTCATGCCGCCTCTCTCGGTGAGTTCGAGCAAGGGCGTCCGCTGATGGAGCGCCTCCGCGAGGAGCATCCGGAGGTGAAGATCCTCCTCACCTTCTTCTCCCCCTCGGGCTATGAGGTGCGCAAGAACTGGCAGGGTGTCGACTGCGTCTGCTATCTCCCCTTCGACACTCCCGGCAGGGTGAAGCGTTTCCTCGACCTGGTAGAGCCGGAGATGGCTGTCTTTGTGAAATATGAGATCTGGCGCAATTACCTCTGCGAGTTGCATCGCCGTAATATCCCCACCTATCTGATCAGCGCCATCTTCCGGCAAGATCAATACTGCATCCGCCATCCGAAGTCACCCTACAAGGAATGGCTCGGGTGGTTCAGTCGCATCTTCGTGCAAGATGAGAATAGCCGTCGGCTTCTGGCTGGTATCGGTGTGGATAGGGTAGAGGTGTGTGGTGACACGCGTTTCGATCGGGTGTCGAAGATACGCGCTACGCGCCGCGATGTGGCTGAGTTGCAGACGTTTACTCGCCATGGCGAGGAGGCCGCCTCGCCCGTGATGATGGTGGGCAGCAGCTGGGAGGCTGACGAGGCGGTATATGCTCCCTGGTTTGACCGCCATCCGGAGGTGCGGCTTGTCATCGCTCCCCATGAGTTTAACGAGGCGCGTCTCAACGCATTAAGGCGTCGCTTCCGGGGTGGAGTGGTGATGCTCTCGGAGTTGCAGAGCGGCAAGCGGGGTGTCGACAGGGCACAAGTGCTCGTGATCGACTGCTTCGGACTCCTCTCCTCGGCATATTACTACTGCGATGTGGCATACGTCGGCGGTGCCTTCGGTGCCGGACTCCACAACATCAACGAAGCGGCGGTGTATGGCGTGCCGGTGATCTACGGACCGAATAATCACAAATTCATCGAAGCGCAAGAGATGAAGGCGTGTGGCGGCGGCATCGAGATCAAGAGCCGCCAAGACTTCGAGGCGATCGCCGACCGGCTCCTCGGCAGCAACGAGGCGAGCAGCCGCGAGAGGAAAGAGCGTGGAGCTGCCGCCGAAGCATACATCCAATCCAAGCTCGGTGCCACCGACAGGATCTATCAGGAATTAGGAATTAGGAATTAGGAGATAGGAATTAGGAATGGGGCTCGCAAGCGAGCATGCGGAAAACGAATCCGCGCTAAAGGCGAGCTGAAGCTCGCTCACAGAACCAATCCGCGCGAAAGGCGAGCAGATACAATCATGAATTATGAATTATGCATTATGAATTATGAATTATGAATTATGAATTATTTGATTATTCTTTGATAGTTTCAAAATAATTGATTAATTTTGCCGAAATACATATTTCTCAGAAAATGGATAGCAAAGTGACTGTAGACGGCCTCACTTTTGTGCCGTATATTACTCGTGATGAAATAGAGTGTCAAGTCAAACGCGTCGCAAGCGAGATTCGCAACGACCTTAAGGGCAAAAATCCACTCTTCCTTTGTGTGCTTAATGGCGCATTTATCTTCGCTGCTGACCTGCTTCGCGAGGTGGGCATCAATGATGCTATGATCTCTTTCGTGAAGTATTCCAGCTATGAGGGCACCTCCTCCACCGGCAAGGTCAAGGAGATCATCGGCCTCAACGAAGATATCGAGGGTAGAGACGTGGTGATCGTCGAGGATATCGTCGACACCGGACTCACAGCCTCTATGATGGTGGCTGACCTTAAGAAGCGAAATCCTCGCTCCATCCGCTTCGCTACGTTGCTCCATAAGCCGGAAAGCTCTAAAACCGGTTTCAAACCCGATTATGTAGCTTTCTCGATCCCCCCGAAGTTCATCATCGGTTATGGTCTCGACCTCGACGGCAAGGTGAGAAACCTCAAGGATATCTATGTAATTGAGGAGGATTGATGACCATCACCCTTTCTCTTGATTTATTAATCGTTCACACTATAGCAGACTAATTTCTTATTGTAATGCTTAACATTGTTATTTTTGGCGCTCCCGGTAGCGGCAAAGGCACTCAGAGTGCCCGTTTGATTGATGCTTACGGCTTGTATCATATCAGCACAGGAGAACTTCTCCGCGACCAAATCAAGCGCGGCACGGAACTCGGCAAAACCGCCGATCAGTTTATCTCGAAGGGACAACTTATCCCCGACGAGCTGATGATCCGCATCCTCGATGATGTGCTCGAAAATCAAGCTGCCGCCAAGAAGGGTGTCGTGTTCGACGGTTTTCCCCGTACCATCCCCCAGGCTGACGCACTCGAGGAGTTGCTCCGCAAACGCGGTTCGCAGCTCGACGCCGTGATCGGACTTGATGTCCCCGAAGATGAACTCGTGCGTCGTATGTTGGAGCGTGGCAAGGAGACAGGTCGTGCCGATGACAATATAGACACTATCAAAAATCGCCTTGACGTTTATCACAACCAGACCCTCCCCCTCCGCAAGTATTACGAGGAGAAGGGTAAGTATATCGCCATCAACGGAGCCGGTATCGTAGACGAAATATTCGCCAATATCTCCCGCCAACTCCACGACCTCACCGGTATCTCCCCCAGATAATCCCCAAATATCCCCGATAATCAGCAATAATCCCGGTACGGACGCGATATATCGCGTCCCCCCGCGACACGAATATCGACATATCAACAATTTAACGCCCGATGATATAATTTTTTTGATCATCGGGCGTTTTTTTAGTATGAATATGTGTCACATCAAGTCGGTTGCCGCCACTCTGCTGCTCGCGATTTTCTCTATCGCTCTGGGTGGCTGCAAGACTCCCAAGCTCTCCGAAGCCAATGAGCAGTTCGGCCGCGGCGAGTATTTTAATGCTTCGAAAACATATCGCGCTGTCTATAATAAACTTAACCCGCGCGAAGATCGCGAATTGCGTGGCCAGGTAGCCTACCAACTCGCCACCTGCTACCGTAAACTGAACATGGCGGCACGCGCCTCTGCGGCATACCAGAATGCCATCCGCTATGAATATCCCGATTCGATGGCACTTTATTACCTCGGACGTTCGCTGCAAATGGAGGGTAAGTATCAGCCCGCCATCGACGCCTATACCCAATTCCTCGAAAAATGCCCCGGCGATCAACTCGCCCGCGAGGGGGTAAGAGGATGTCAGAACGCTATCCGCGCCAATGCCAACCCCAAGTCGAGATATAAGGTGTCGCAGGCCAAAATGTTCAACTCACGTCGAGCCGATTTCGCCCCGATGTATCTTGATAAGACGCTGAATACCATCTATTTCTGCTCCTCTAATGAGAAGGCGATGGGCGAAAATAAGTCGGAAATCACCGGCATGAAGCGTTGCGATATCTATTACTCCACCAAGGATGAAAAGGGCAACTGGCAAAAGCCCCAGCCTGCCGAAGGAGAACTTAACAGCGACTTCGACGAGGGGGTGATGTCTTTCTCGCCCGACGGACAAACCATGTATCTGACGCGCGCTCGCCGCGCTTTGGATGCCAACACGTCGGTAGAAATCTATACCTCTAAGCGCTCTGACGCCACCTGGAGCGCTCCCCAAAAATTGGAGGTCACTGCAGACACCCTCTCCGCTTTCGGGCACCCCGCAGTGTCGCCCGATGGCCAATACCTCTACTTCTCCTCCGACATGCCCGGAGGATATGGCGGCAAGGATATCTGGCGCATCAACCTCACCCAGCGTGTCGGTTCGCTCGAAAACCTCGGTGAGCAGATCAACACCTCGGGCGACGAGATGTTCCCATATTTGCGCACCGACTCCCTCCTCTATTTCGCAAGCGATGGCCATGCCGGTTTCGGCGGCCTCGATATCTTCGTGGCGCGACTTAACTCCACCGGCGACCGCTGGAGTGTCGAAAACCTCGGCCAGCCCATGAACAGCAAGGGTGATGACTTCGGTATCACCTTCGGCGAGGGAGAATCAGGATTCTTTAGCTCCAACCGTGGCGACGGAAGAGGCTATGACCATATCTACAGCTTCGTCAAACCCGATATCAAGGTCACCATCTCCGGTTATGTGCTCGACAAGGATGAAGAGCCGGTGCCAAATGCCGTGATTCGCATCGTCGGCAATGACGGCACCAGTCAGAAGGAGGTGGCTCGCGATGACGGCTCGTTCAAGTTCTCCCTGCAACGCGGCGTGAAGTATGTGATGCTCGCCGGTGCTAAGGGATATCTTAATGTAAAACAAGAATTTGAGTCCGACTCCGAAGAGGAGGATGCCGATTATGGCATCGACTTTATCCTCGCCGCCATCCATAAGCCGCAGGTGGTGGAAAACATCTTCTATGACTTCGACCGCGCCACCCTCCGCCCCGAATCTAAGGAGGCTCTCGACGAACTGGCACAGATGCTCAAGGATAATCCCAACGTAACCCTCGAGATGGGTTCCCACACCGACCGTGTAGGCACCGAAGAATACAACCTCGACCTCTCCGACCGTCGCGCCAAGAGCGTCGTCGACTACCTCGTCGAGGCCGGTATACCCACCGATCGCCTCTCCTGGAAGGGGTATGGTAAGACTGTCCCCAAGACAGTAACCCCTCGCATCAACAAGCAATATCCGCAGTTCGAAGTCGGAACCGTGCTTACCCCCGAACTCATCGACACCCTCAGCGACGAAGACCGCGAAGCTGCCGACCAAATCAACCGCCGCACTGAGTTCCAAGTCACCTCCATCGACTATGATATGTTCTAAGGAACGCGCTCTAAGAGCAAGGCCTTTTAATCCTCCTGTAGGGGCTTACACCCTCCGAATATCATTTTTTTGAAAGATTATAGCGCATATATCAATTTATTTTATTAAATTTGCACTTCGAAAATTATTCTTTAAACATTTTGAAAAATCTCCCGATTTTCGGGCGTAGCTAACGAAATAAAAAAGTATGGCTCAGAAAAACGAAGTCGATCAAAATTCTATCGACAAGCTCAACGCTAATCTCAGCTCTGTAGGCGAGAAAGTGGTTGAAAACAAGAAGACTGTCCTCTCCGTAGTGGGGGGTGTGGTGGTAGTTGCCGCCGCTGTGGTATGTTTCTTCTTATTCTATTTGAACCCCAAGCAAGACAAGGCTTACGAGGTGCTCAACCAGGTTGAGATCAAGGCCATGGGCAATGACTCAATCGCTTCGGCTGAGTATGCCAAGGTGGCTGACCAAAATAGTGGTACTAACGCCGGCAAGCTCGCCGCTCTCTCCGCCGCCGAGGCTTATTACAACCGTGGCGACTATAAGAATGCTCTTAAATATCTCGAGCAGTTCTCCACTTCAGAGCCCGTGCTCGCCGCTAACGCCCTGATCCTTGCCGGTGACTGCCAAGTCAACCTCAAGAAATATGAGGATGCCCTCAAATCATACGATAAGGCTATCTCCAAAGCCGATAAGAACCCGCAGATAGCTCCCCGCGCTCTCCTCAAGAAGGCTAACATCTATGACGAGCAGAAGAAGTATGATAAGGCTCTCGAATGCTATCAGTCGATCAAGAACGATTACCCGCAGTTCCGCATCGGCAATGGCCTCGGCATCGATGCTTATATCGAACGCGAATCCGCTCGCCTCGGCAAGTAAGCCCCCTTTATTCTATTTAGAACTTTCCATAAAATAATAAAACATTTGCTTATTTTATGAAAATGGGTCTCGGCTCTCGAGCGGAGGCCCTTTTCTCTTTTGATTATGGATCATTCTCTTATCACTCTTCCTAATGGTATCCGCGTCGTCTCGGCTCGCTCGGATGGCAATGTCGCTTATATCGGCGTGTTGACTCGCGCCGGTAGCCGCGATGATTTCGATGGTTGCGACGGCCTCTCTCACTTCGTGGAGCATACCATCTTCAAGGGTACTCCCTCGCGTCGTAGCTGGCAGGTGTCAGCGCGTATGGAGAGTGTCGGCGGCGAACTCAACGCTTATACCACCAAGGATGAGATCATGCTCTATACCAATGCCCCCGCCGGGTATGAGGATCGTGCCCTCGATCTTATCGCCGACCTCGTTATGAACGCCTCTTTCCCCAAGGCGGAAATCGACCTCGAACGAGGCGTTATCCTCGAGGAAATCTTGAGCTATCGCGACAACCCTTCGTTTGCCGTATTCGATGAGTTTGACGAACTATTCTTCCAAGGCTCGCCGCTGGCTCACAATATCTTGGGATATGAGGAGACCGTGAATAACATCACGAGCGAAAGGGCTCGCCAATTCCTTTGCAGCGCCTTCGCGCCCCGCAATATGGTGCTCTATTGTGTCTCTCCCTCCGACCCTCAGCGTCTCCTCCGCCGTGTGGAGAAATTCTTCGGAGCCATCGACCGCACCCCCTCTCTCGCTCCGCGTGTCTCTCCTCTCCCTGTCAATCCTTTCGACCGCACAAAGCATCTCGATAATCATCAGGCGAATACGGTGATCGGCTTCCCCATCTTCGGACGCCGCGATCCTCGCTGCTATTCCCTCTATCTCCTTAACAACATCTTGGGCGGTCCGGCGATGAATTCGCTCCTAAACCGCGAGATGCGTGAGCGCCGTGGACTGGTGTATACCGTCGAAACCAGCGCGTCGCTCTACGACGACACCGGCGTGTTCCAGATCTATTTCGGCACCGAACCGAAGAAGGTGGAGCACTGCACTTCGATAGCCCTGCGGGAGTTACGGCGATTGGCTGAGCATCGTTTGTCGGAGCGTAAATTCGGCGATGCTCGCCGCCAGATATGTGGACAACTCCTCGTCGGCGGCGACAACCGCGAGAGTTGCGCCATGTCGATGGCGAAGAACGTGATGCGCCAAGGCAGGGTGATCGACACCGCCGAGATGGCTGACCTCATCATGCAGCAAACTGCAGAGCAGGTGCGCCAACTCGCTGAGGAGATCCTCGCCAATCCCTATTCCCGCCTAACCCTCGCCTAACCCCGATTTAGGTAGAATCAGATAAAAAGAATGTGGAGTCAATTCCTATCTCCTAATTCCTAATTCCTCATTCCTAATTCCTCATTCCTCATTCCTCATTGAATAAAGATGTTTGATATCAGAAAATATTATCGTCCTGTCCTCCTCGCCCCTATGGAGGATGTCACCGACCCCTCTTTCCGCCTTATCTGCCATGAGCAGGGCGCCGCTATGGTCTTCACGGAGTTCGTCTCTGCCGAGGCTCTGGTTCGAGACATTTCGTCGACTGTACGCAAGCTCACCATCGACGACCGTGAGCGTCCGGTGGCTATCCAGATTTATGGCCGCGAACCGGAGGCTATGGTGCAGGCGGCGCAAATCGTCGAGCGTGCCAACCCCGATGTGATTGACCTTAATTTCGGGTGCCCGGTGAAGAAGGTTGCAGCCAAGGGTGCCGGTGCCGGTATGCTTCGCGACATCCCTAAGTTGCTCGACATCACACGCCGTGTCGTCAATGCCGTCTCGCTGCCGGTGACTGTCAAGACGCGCCTCGGCTGGGACTGTGAGAGTAAGATTATCACCGACTTGGGACCGATGCTCCAGGATTGTGGCATTAAGGCGCTCACCGTGCATGGTCGCACCCGCTCGCAGATGTATACCGGCAAGGCGGACTGGACGCTGATCAAGGCTCTCAAGGATGACCCTCGCATGGAGATACCGATCATAGGCAATGGCGATATCACCACCCCTGAGGAGGCTCGCGATGCCTTCGAACTGTTTGGCGTCGATGGCGTGATGATAGGCCGCGCCTCCTTTGGCGCTCCTTGGATCTTCCATGACGTGCGTCAATTGCTCGACACCGGCAGCTGGACTCCGCTGCCGTTGGAACAAAAATTTGATATGCTCTATCGCCAGATCAATGAGAGCATAGAACGCATCGACGAATATCGAGGCATTCTACATATCCGTCGCCATTTGGCGGCAACCCCCCTCTTCAAGGGGATCCCCAATTTCCGCGATACCCGAATCCGCATGCTGAGAGCCGATACACTCGCCGACCTGAATGAGGTGATGAAAGAAGCCAAAGACCGCCTCGAAGCCCACCTCGCCAACCCTGTCTAATTAGGGATATGTTATCTCCAAAACGTATGCGGAGAAAATCGCTCGTCGCATAGAGAGATTGGAGCATTTGATTCCATCGAAGACTTTCCTGCCGACGCTCATCAGCGTGTCGCCTATCTACAGCAATGAATATGCCGATACCTTCGCGGCACACCTCACTATAGATGACTTGTTTTAGAGCAATTTTTGGAACACGCTCTTAACGGCGGAAGCGGCCGAAGATGTAGGCGGCACATTCCGGCAGTTCGGGGAGGCGGAGCAGTTTGGCACCTGCCAAGTAGACCGCGATGCCGGCTCCTATCATGGCTATGAGCGCCACCAAGGGATGCCTCTCTCCTATCCAGAGCATTACTCCTACCGCCGCCGCAGTCATCACTCCCGACAGGAGAATGTAAGGGAGCATGTCGAGAAGATAGCGCCCCTTAGACACTCCCGTGGCGCGAGACACGATGAAGAGGGTCACAAGATAGGTCAATACCGACGCTGCCAACTGTCCCCATACCAGCATCTCTACACTCCCGAAACCAATCGTAGCCACGATCGCCAACATGATCATGCCATCCTTCACCACCTCTACCACGAAGAGACGACGTGCATGCCCCAAGGAGAGTATGTAATTGTTGTAGAGAGATATCAGAACTACGAAAATCCCTCGTATCGTCAGGATCTGGAAGAGGATAATCGCCGCGTCCCACTTCGTCGAGAAGAGGGTGTGGAAGAGGGGTGTGCCCACTGCCGCTATGCCACACATAACAGGGAAGAGGATGAAGGCAGTGAAGCGATTGATCTTCGACACATAGCGACGGAAATTCTCGCCATCATCTTGGAATTTCGAGAGCAAGGGCACGAACGAGGCGGTGAGCACCTGCGATATAGAGGCGCTGCCCATCTTGCTCCATTTATCGGCTTGGGTGTAGACGCCGAGTGAACCGAGGTTGTAAAACGCCCCGATCACAAAGGAGTAGATATAGAGGAAGAATGTATTGAGCGACGAGGAGGAGAAAACACTCAGCCCGACGCGCCATATACGCTTCAGAGAGTCTATGGCAAAGGCGAATTGGGGTGTCCAGCCTGTCGAGATCCAGAGTACTGCCGACTTGATGGCGGCAAGCGAAACGGTTTGCCATACCAACGCCCAGGCGCCATAGCCGCCGAAGGCAAGCCAAATGCCGATCCCCCCGGAGATGGTAAGCCCTATGATATTGGCGAAGGCGATGCGCCTTACATCCATCTCTTTCATCAGCCGCGTGGTCTGCACAAGCCCTAATCCATTGAGAATGAAGGATAAGAACATCACCCTCGAGAGGGGGATCAGTCGCTGGTCATCTTGGAAGATCTTCGCTATCAGGGGGGCGCAGAAGAAGAGGATGGCATATACCGTAAGGCTTATGGCGAGGTTGAACCAGAAGACCGTGGAGTAGTCGCGGCGCGATGGCTCCTTCTGCTGAAGCAATGCCGAACCGAACCCGCTATCTACGAACAAGATGCCGAAGGCTTGGAACACGAGTAGCGCACCGACCAAGCCGAAATCCTCCTTCGATAGGAGGTTGGCAAGGACGATACCCACCAGAGCATAAAGCACTTGCGACGATACGCGGTCGATCGTGTTCCACTTTAGTGTCCTGGCTGTCTTGAGTTTGAGGGAGGGCCCCTCGGCGGGCTGTGTCATCAGAAGTTGCTAACTCGTTCGGGGAGCGATGTCTCACTTGTCTCCTCTGCCTCTTCAGCTTCTTCCTCTTCGGCAGGAGTCTCTTCGGCTTCGTGGTTGTCGCTTGCCGACTCTACTCTTCTGGAAGCGGGCTGATCTTCCGTAGTGATGTCCATCTCATTGATAGGGAGGATCTTGCAGCCACCCACCTTCTTGATGGTAGGATTGCCGACGTAATAGACCTTTGTGGTGCCGATGCCTCGCACGTCGAGCGATGTGAGCGGGTAGCAACCGATAGAGCCGGTGCCGGCGACATTACACTTCACGGTGTTCGCTTTCAACTCGTCGGCCTGGATTACTCCGGCACTCGCCAAACGATAGCTGGCATTCTTGCAAGTACCCCGCAATACGATGATGCCATTGCCTGCCGTCACCGAGGCCTTGAGCAGTGAGGTGTTTATGTCATTGCACACGATCTTTCCATTCCCCAAGAGGGAGGCGCTGAAGGTCGGTACCGAGGCCGGCATATCGGCGTAGATGGTGCCTTCTCCCTCATTCTTGATCTGGGTGATATAGTCGGAATAGATGTAAATCGTAGGCACTGTCCCCATACCATGTTCCACCACCTCCTTGATCATTAGGCTTCCCTTATTGTTCGACACTTCGATTGCTTCGCTGAAATCCACGTCTGAGTCATAGACCACCATACCAACAGAATCGGCGCAAGCACGATACACGATGTTCAGCGATCCTCGTTGAGAGATCTTGTCGAATGGACCAACCTCATAGAGATACTGGCGTGCCGAAGTGGCAAAGGAAACTGCGGCTACGCATGCCAAGATAGCGCAAACTTTTTTCATAACAGAGTGATAAATATTGTCAAAAATATAAAAAGAGGAGAGCCTACCCAAGAGAGAACAATGGGAGAGACTACAAAAATAATAAAAATTCAGGAAAATAAGTAAAATAAAGTGATAAAAAACAACAAAAATTTAAGGAACGCGCTCTAACAATACGACACACTCTCTATATGAAATTCCCTAAATCTCTGATATTAATACATATTGGAGGAATTGATTCTCCATCGTAAATTACGGTAGTTTGTCGAATATTATTTAAAGTGATAGCCAATGCTTTCATATTGTCTGCAAATTCAGGTCGGAATGTTTTTCCGACCTTCATCTCGTATAAGTCAATGCCATCAGGTCTAACCAATAGCCCATCAATCTCTTTCCCCGAATGTTCTCTATAGAAGTATAGATTCGGTTCCAAGGCTTGATTGTATTGTCTTTTGTATAATTCGCTAATTGAAAGGTTCTCAAATATAGCTCCTCTTAGAGGATGATTAAGTAACTGCTCATCTTTCTGAATTTCTAAAAGGTAGCATAGCAACCCCGTGTCATAGAAATATATCTTAGGCATCTTGGTGAGGCGCTTCGAAATATTATTGTAATATGGCCTATGAGGAAATGCTATGTATGATGTGGCTAATATTGAAAGCCATTCCGTTATTGTATTTGAAGAGACACCTACTTCGCGAGCTATGCTTGAGGCATTAAACTCCGAGCCTACTCTTGATGCCAACAGCCTTATAAATGTATCGAATGAGAGTATGTTTTTTAATCGTAATAGTTCGCGAAGGTCACGCTCAACGTATGTGTTATAATAGTTGCGATAAAATTGATATGAGGGCACTCCTTCTGCTATTACGCCGGGAAATTGCCCTTGCCTCATTATTGTCTCAATTGTTAAATCTCGGCAATTATTTTGAATTTCACTTAGAGATAATGGTAGAAGTGTAAAGAGTGCAACCCTCCCCGCTAATGATTGGGACACTGTTTTCATTAATGAGAAGTTACTGCTACCGGTCAATATGTAACGTAGCTTCCGATTATTATCTACTTTTACTTGTATAATCGATAGTAACTCGGGCGCATGTTGTACTTCATCTATAATTACTCGTTCCCCTAAGGATTCTATGAAATTTGTTGGATCCAATAGAGCTGCTTTCCTCGTTGTAATATACTCTAAATTGACATAGTTGTAGTCCGGGTAAAGATTGCGGCATAGTGATGTCTTTCCCGATTGTCGTGGACCGGTTATTACTATTACAGGAAAGTATTGTGCAAGATCTTCTATCTTACCGGAAATTAGTCGTGGAATATATGTTGACATATATAATCGATTTTGTAGATTTTGAATCAGTAATTAAAATTAATTATTATAAGACGAACTTATGATATTTTTAAGTAATACTTCAAAATCTGAATACTTCGGCTTCAAAATTTTTACAAATATAGTCATTATTTTTGACTAAACAATGATTATCCTATTTTTTTCGCCCCCTCTCTGAAGTTTTTGTTGTGGCATGAGGCGGTTTTGTGTTTTTCTCTTCTTGTGTGTGTTAGAGCACGACACTTGAACATAAAGGAGGCTGTGACCTTGCGCTATCGTCACAGCCTCCGATTTTTATTCCTCTCCGAAAAAATAGAATTAATAGAAATCAAATATCAAATATCAAATATCAAATAAACAAATCGTATGAGAGGAATATCCGAGATATAATTTTTACTGATTTCTTTGTGATTGCTTTTAGAGCGCGCTCTTAACCAAGATCGCTTTTAAATTAGCTTTCTTCCATTCCTTTGAACCATTCCGAGGTGGTCGGAATGTCCGTTTCGAGTGCTGTCTCTACGCCATATTCTTCGCCATGTTGCGAGGAGTCGAGACCCACCTTCTCGTTGTAGCCGCTAACGCGCATCGGCACAATCTTATCGGTGACCCAATATAGCAGGTAGCTCATGCCGAAGGTGAAAACGAATACTCCCGCCATGACCAGAAGATGGTTCATAAAGAATGTAAAGCGTGAGGGCATATCAGGATCGGACATGGCGAAGTAGTCGTAGGCAAAGATGCCGGTGAGCAGTGTGCCGATGATGCCTCCGAGGCCATGGGTGGGGAACACGTCGAGGGCATCGTCGAGGATGCGTCCATAGCTCTTCCACGCCACTGCCATATTACAACATATCGTGATAAAGAGGGCGATGAAGAGGCTTTGTCCCAAGGTCACCCAGCCGGCGCAGGGGGTGATAGCCACCAGACCCACCACCGCACCGATGGCGGCACCCATAGCCGATGGCTTGCGACCACGCAACGCGTCTAAGGTCAGCCAGGTCACCATCGCCGTGGCGGCTGCCGTGTTGGTGTTCATGAAGGCTGATACGGCGATGCCATCAGCTGCCAATGAGCTGCCACCATTGAAACCAAACCATCCAAGCCAGAGCAATGCCGCTCCCAGCAGGACGAAGGGCACGTTGGCCGGCTTCTGAGATTCCCCTTCCGCTCTGCGGCGCTTGCCGAAGAAAATCGCTCCGGCCAGCGCGGCGATACCCGAGGCGGCATGCACTACGATGCCTCCGGCGAAGTCATGCACATGATACATCGCAAAAAGCCCGTCGGGATGCTAGGTGCAGTGGGCTAACGGACAATATACCAGCACCGTCCAGAGCACGATGAAGAGCAAGTAGCCCGTGAAGTGTACTCGCTCAGCGAAGGCACCCGTGATCAGCGAGGGGGTGATGATGGCAAATTTCATCTGGAAGAGGGCGAAGAGTGCCAACGGGATTGTGGTGGTGGCAAGGCCGATTACGCTCGTGTCGGTCACCGGGGCGGTGACATTGCCCACGCCCACATCTTTCATCATAAAAAAATCGACAGGATTTCCGACTATATGCCAGACATCACCGCCGAACGCCAAACTGAATCCGAAAACCACCCAGACTACACTCACCAAGCCCATGACTATAAAGCTCTGTAGCATCGTCGATATTACATTCTTCGGCCGGACCATGCCGCCGTAGAAGAATGATAACCCCGGGGTCATCATCAATACAAAGATCGTAGCGGTGATCATCCACGCCACATTCGCCCCAAGATTATCCCCCTTGAGATCGAACAGCGTCGAGGAATAACCCGTACACACGCCCGAAACGCCAACACACAGGAGCGCCACCAATACCAGCAGCCAGCCCCAACTGACATTCTTACCTCTAATAGTCATACCTTAGAGCGCGCTCTTAATCTTTTGCTTCGACGACAGCCGGATCCTCTGAGCTCAGGACAGCCAACACCATCCACCATCATCAAAAATTAAACCTATAAAAACTTAAACCTAATCAACGCACCGACTCTCATAAAGATCCCAATTCTCCAAAGTAGAAACAGACGTTTTCTAACGAAGAAAAAGGCACTCTCAACGAATAGTCAGCTTGTTGAATAAAAACAAATCTTAACACCAATTTGCAATAAGAAGATGATATTCAATAGCAAAATGCCATCAAAACACCAACTTTAGCAAACTTTCTGCAAAATTATATCAAATTTCCCAACCATCCAAATTTTAACCCACAAAAATCCCAACCCACCAAAAAAATGTAAGCATTAATTGAAGTACACCTTGAAAGTTCAACATATAGCAACATCGGCTA
>JBJEKI010000033.1:0-4805 GCA_051878555.1 Lepagella sp.
CACTTGCTTTCAGTCACATACGTGCGTATGCTCCTTACAGCAAGTAATCAAAATAGACTCAAGGCTACAACCCCTACGACCCCAAAAATTTAAGGAACACGCTCTAAGTGTTAGACTTTCTATTTAAAGTAATACTTTAATTATAGCATTGTAAGCGACTGCTTGATAGCCTGCTCGGTGGTGGTGTCGGGCTTGGTGGCAAAGATCTTTTGGAGCACCTTGCGACACTGCGGAGCAGCGAAGCCGAGCATGACGAGTGCTGCCAAGGCATCATCATAACATTCGCTCGTATGTGTCTCTATTATTAACGAGGAATCACCCGGCTTTATTTTATCCTTGAGGTCGACGATGATACGCTGGGCTGTCTTGCCCCCTATCCCTTTGACACCCTTGAGCAGCTTGTCTTCGCCGTTGACGATGGCGGCTTCGAGTTGCTGACAGGTGAGGGCGGAGAGAATGAGGCGCGCTGTGTTGGGGCCTACACCACTCACGCCGATAAGCAGGCGGAAGAGCTCGCGGCTGCGACGATCGAGAAAGCCGAAGAGCACATGGGCATCTTCGCGTATCGACTCATGGATATATAGCTTGACACGATCTGTCGAGATGCGGGGATAATCGAGCAGAGTGATATTGATCTCATAACCGAGACCATTGCAATCCACCACTGCGTATGTGGGTGTCACCTCGACGGGTTGTCCTTGGATATAATCTATCATAACAATACTGTTCTTTACTGCGGAGAACCCAATATATGAGTGAAAAATTCGATATATATATTGCATAAATCAACACATATTGAGTAGACTCTCCAAAGAAATAAACGAGATATAGTGGATAAAATTATTTAAGAAGTCAATAAGAGTCAAAAAAAGGGGCAAAAAGTGGATAAAAATTGCCGATAAAGGGTGCACGAGCCAATAAACACACATATTACACAACTTTGTAAACCACAAGTTTGTATATTTTGTAAACTTTGATTAAATTTGCGGTTGTTAGTAACCTATGATTATACGATTATGAGCGTAAACAAGAGTTTCGTTTTCGGAGTGTCGGTGTCCGATTATAATTTTATCGGTAGGGAGAGTGAGATTAGGCAACTTAAGATGAACTTTGAGGAGGGTATCAACACCATCTTAATCTCGCCACGTCGTTGGGGCAAGACATCCTTGGTGAAGCGAGTCTGTCAACAAGTAGACAAAGAAAAGGTAATTACCGTCTTTGTGGATATATTTCGTTGCAAGACCGAATATGAATTTTACAACGTTTTGGCAGAAGCGATCTTGAAGCAGACAGCTTCAAAGACTGAATTATGGATGGAAAATGCTCGTGATTTTCTCTCGCGACTCACCCCCAAGATTTCAGTATCGCCCGATCCCAATGCCGAATTTTCTATCAGTCTTGGCATCACGCCACATACTCACACTCCTGATGAGGTGTTGGAACTTGCAGAAGTAATCGCCAAGCGTAAGGGCAAGAGAATAGTCGTTTGTATCGACGAATTTCAACAGATGGGGGAGATGTCGGATTCGATCAGTTTGCAAAAGCGCTTAAGGTCGGTATGGCAACATCAAGAGAATGTCTCTTATTGTCTGTTTGGTAGCAAGAAACACACCATGATGACAGTGTTCCAACGACGCAATATGCCTCTATATCAGTTTGGCGACTTAAAATTTCTGGGTAAAATACCGACTGAGAAATGGATAGATTATATAGTCTCTCACTTTACCGATCGTCGTCGCACCATATCAAGAGAGGATGCGGCATGGATTTGTGAGACTGTCGACAACCACTCATCATACGTTCAGCAGTTATCATGGATCATATTCTCCCTTATCGATGATGGGGAGAGTGTGGAAAAACGTCATCTTCAGATGGGGATAGATGCGCTGATCGATAGCCAAGAACAGTTGTTCATGCAGCAAATAGAACCATTGACAGCCTATCAGATGAACTTCTTGAGATGTATCATAGCCGGTCATCACTCTCGTTTTGGAGAAGCCGGGATAAGAACTCTGTTCAATCTTGGAAGTCCTGCGAACATCGGAAGACTTCAGTCAGCGCTATTAGATAAGGATTTGATTGAGAAGTGTGGTAATGAATACTATATAACCGACCCCATCTTCTCTCTCTGGTTTACAAAATCAGATAATAATGATTAGAGCGCGCTCTAAAGAGTGATGAGGAGTGGGTAATTTGGCATAAAATGGTTAAATTTGCGGCATGAATGAGAGTTATAATTCAAATTTGCTTGACACGGCAGTTGCTGAATTGGCAAAACTGCCCGGCATCGGGCATAAGACGGCTTTGAGGTTGGCATTGCATCTACTACGCAAAGACCCGGATGTGGCTTACGCTCTTGGCAATGCCATCATCGATATGCGCAAGAATGTGACATACTGCCCGAAGTGCCATAATATCAGCGAAGATGGTATGTGTAGCATCTGTAGCGATCAGAGACGAGACCATAGCGTGGTGTGTGTGGTGGAAAATATCAAAGATGTGATCACCATCGAGCGTACTCACGAACATCATGGCCTCTACCATGTGCTCGGAGGACTGATCTCCCCGCTTGATGGCATCTCTCCCTCCGAGCTCGAGATCGACAGCCTCGTGGAGCGTGTCAGCCGTGAAGAGATCAGTGAAGTGATCCTCGCCCTGAGCCCAACGATGGAGGGTGATACTACCAACTTCTATATATATCGAAAATTGGCTGACCTGCCGGTGAAAGTTACCATGCTGGCACGCGGACTCAGCATCGGCAACGAACTGGAATATACCGACGAACTGACCCTGGGGCGATCGATACAAAATCGTACCCTCTTCAGCACTGACAATGACTGATTATGCAGACGAAACATTTCTTGCAAGATGATAAGATTAGGCTTCGTGCTGTAGAGCCGAGTGATGCCGATGTGATGTGGGAGATTGAGAGAGATCCCACTCAATGGATTGACAATGGTATGTCGGCACCCTACTCGCGTCATAACCTCGAAGAATATGCCAAGACTTACGATGCCGATCCGATCAGAGCCGGGCAGATTCGTCTTGTCGTAGATCTCCCGACGTCGGCAGATCATGAGGTCGTGGGACTTGTCGATCTTTACGAAATCTCCCCTACCGGACGCAATGCCTTCGTCGGTATCTATATCCGCAGTGAATTTAGAGGAAAAGGTTTGGCGAAAAGAGCTTTAAAACTGCTGGAAGAATATGCCTATATATTGTTAGGACTGCGCATATTAGGTGCGAAAATAGCGAGCAGCAACACGCCGAGCATCCGACTCTTCGAACAGTCCGGGTACACACACTCCGGCACACTTAATGATTGGTTGCGCCCCGGCATCTCTATGCAAATCTACACCAAAGCAGATCCTGAGAGATAGGAGAAATGCCATAATGGTGATCAATTATCAGTAAAAAGGCATAGCAATCCAGACCTTGGTAAAACGTATTGTATAAAAAAAAGAGGAGTGACATAAGTCACTCTCTCTTCGATGAATAATCAATAAGTTTATCTTGAGTTGCCTTGGAAAGACTCGAACTCTCACAAACGGAACCAGAATCCGGTGTGCTACCATTACACCACAAGGCAATTTTGAAGTCTTCTGCAATCTCTTTCGCTTTTGACGTTGCAAAATTAATGCTAAATTTTTAAACCACCAAATTTTTTTGCAAAATTTTTTCGGATCAGTGCAAAATTTTCAACAATCGTGGAATAGCGAGTAGACTCGGTCGGTGAAATCAGTGGCGGAGAGATCGTATGGAATCCAGTTGATATGAAATCCTCGCTTCTCCATGCCGCGAAACCAGGTCATCTGCCGCTTGGCGAATTGATGGATCGCTATCTCCAGGTCATGAATCATCGTGGGGTAATCGATCTTGCCGATAAGATGGAGAGTTAAAAATTTATATTCAAGTCCATAATAGATCAGATCGTCCGGGGCGATGCCGAAGTCGAGGAGACGTTTCACCTCTTCGAGCATACCCTCTTGCACTCTGGCTTCGAGACGCTGTGAGATGCGACGACGACGATCTTCACGCGAGATATCCACACCGATGATAAGCGCATCGAGCGGCTCCACCAGTTTCTGGTCGGCAAGTGCCGCCTCGTCGGGATGCTCGCGATAATACTCCTGAATCTCGATGGCACGGATGGCTCGCTTCTGAGTATCGACGTCGGTGATATTATGCAGCGTCTTATATCCCTCGAGGATATGTGTTAATTCCTCGAGCGATTTATCAGCCAAGGAGAGTCGCAACTCACTGTTTTCCGGTACATCAGGCAGCCGGACTCCCCCGAGTGCATTCTCGACATACATGCCGCTGCCTCCGCAGATCACAGGGAGCACTCCCCTACCCGTGATGTCTTCGTATGCCACATGGAAATCATGAAGGTAGCGATAGAGATTATATTTCTCGCCGGCCTCGGCAATGTCTATGAGATGATATGGCACATCGCCATACTCCGCCAGGTCCTTGCCCGTGCCGATCGACATGCCACGATACACCTGTCGCGAATCGGCGGAGATGATCTCTCCGGAGAAGCGACGCGCTATATCGACAGCCCTTCTTGTCTTGCCGGAAGCTGTCGGTCCGACCACTGCTATTGATCCGTATGCCATGTTTTTAAGAATGTTGCGAAGGAATAAGAGCGCGTTCCTTAAATTTTTGGAGCCGTAGGGGTCGTAGCCTTGAGTCGATTTTGATTACTTGCTGTAAGGAGCATACGCACGTATGTGACTGAAAGCAAGTGATCAAAAGCGGCCAAGGATACGAGACTCGGGTAAAATCAACGTTTCCTCGAATTT
>JBJEKI010000034.1:0-20032 GCA_051878555.1 Lepagella sp.
TGCTCAAAAATATCCGCCTCTACGACCCAAAAAATTTAAGGAACGCGCTCTAAGAGTGCACTCTTAGAGCGAGTTCCTTAATTTAGAATTGTTTTTTTGCCGTTGACTATGTAGATGCCGGCAGGTAGATTTTTGAGGGTGTTTTGCATTCTGATGCCTTGCAAGTTGTAGATCTGTTCGCGTGTTTCTTCCTCGACTTCGATCTCTGATACCGATGACGATTTCCGGCTGAAGTATCCGGTTTCGGGATTTGCCATCGACACGTCGACCTTGTTGAAATCGAATGCCACTGCTCCTACAAGTTTATAATCATAAGTGAACATTTCAGAGGATTCTTCACATGTCCATGTGTCTTCGCAATAGATAGTTGTAAGATCTCCCATTCCCCAAAACATATAACTCATATCTGTTACATTGGATGTATCGAAGTATGTTAAATCAAGTGTCTTCAATGAAATGCAACCTGCAAACATGTTGTTCATCGATGTTACGTTGGATGTGTCAAAATTTGAAAGATCAAGAGACGTTATTGATTTGCAACCACTGAACATATATTTCATTTCGGTTGCATTCGATGTGTCAAAGTTCGTTACGTCGATAGATGTAAGACTCCAACAATCCTTGAACAAATTTGTCATACCATTTGCTTTTGATGTGTCGAAGCTTGATATGTCAAGTGTGGTCAAGTTGTTGCAACCATTGAACATTCCGCTCATCTCTGTTACTTTTGATGTATTGAAGTCGCTGAGATCAAGCGTGGACAGGGATTTACAATTCTTGAACATACCATACAACCATTCGACATTCGATGTGTCAAAGCCGGATAGGTCGAGTGTTGTTAATGATGTACATTCTTCGAACATACAATACATCATCGAGACTTTCGATGTGTCAAAGCCGGAGAGATCGAGAGATGTTAATGCACTACATCCCATGAACACTTCAGACATATCGGTGATTTCTGATGTGTCTATATTTTCAGCTCCTTCGATTTCAGCGAGTGCATTACATTCACTAAACCAATGCTTTATGCTATACGGAACATAATCTTTGAACGATGCATCAAATACAAATTTAGTATATTGTTCTTCTCCCAAGATCGTTCCTGACCATGCCGGATATGAATCATCTGTCGGTATATCGTATGTTGTCCCGGTGCGGCTATGACGATCTGTATCATAGTAGAAGGTAAGTGTCCCTTCATTCCCCTCTGCATATCCCTCCGGTATGACTTCGCCGGTAAAATAACCGGTATAGGGATTTGCCATTGATACATCTACCTTGCTTGAGTTGTAGCTCGCTGCACCGGAAAGATTATAACAATATTGGAACATATTCGTGGATGTTTCGCATGTCCATGTGTCATTACAATAAATAGTGGTAAGGTTACCGCTAAAACTGAACATTTGTATCATATTCGAGACATTGGATACGTCAAAATTCCTTAAATCAAGTTCTTGAATTTTGTAGCAACTGGAAAACATATCCTTCATAGACGTAACATTTGATGTGTCAAAGTTCGACACATCGATTGTAGCCAACTTATTGCAACCCCCAAACATGCCTGACATATTATTAACCTTGCTTGTATCAAAGTTCGACACGTCAAGTTCTTCCAAAGCATTACAATCGCTGAACATTTCTTCCATTGCTATCACATTTGATGTATCGAAACTTGTCACATCCACTTTCGTCAACTTTTTACAGTTGTAAAACATATAGCGCATACTTGTGACGTTTGATGTGTCGAAGCCTGATAGTTTCAATTCTGCAAGTTCAAGGCAATTATAGAACATATTATTCATATATATTACATTGCTTGTATCCCATGACGATAGGTCAAGGGCTTGCAGGGCTTGGCAGTGCTCGAACATGTAATTCATCTTCGTTGTTTCCGAAGTGTTCAGATTCTCGATACCTTCGATCGTTTTGAGAGCTTTATATCTTTGGAACCAGTTAGCAAGTCGAGTTGGATGATAGTCGTGGAATGAAGCATCGAATACCACCTTCGTGGTCCGTTCATTGCAAGCGGGGTATGTTTCCAACCAATCCGGATTATTTTCACCTGTAGGCATGCTATAGGTTGTGCCGGAACGTTCGGAACGAAGATTGTCGTAGTAGAATGTGAGAGTCTCACCATTCTCTACCGCATAAGCTTCCTGTGCTTTTACCTCACCCGGAAGTAAAAACATAGCAATCATTAATGCAATACTGCATGTAAAAATTCTCTTAATCATAGTAAATTTTTTAAGTAGTTTATTTTAGCGCTCTTAAACGCATACTTTTTTTGCAAAATTACATGCTTTTAGTCGTTGTTTTGTTGTTTTTTGTGTTGTTTTTCGTGTTTATTTTGCTATATAATGGTGAAATAAAAGTATTCATATAGAGAGTGTTATATAACATATAGAGCGCGCTCTAAATAACAAAGTCTGCGCGTGATGTATATCACGCGCAGACTATATTGGTTTAGGGCTTTGAAAATTACTTCAAAGCATCTTTAACTGCGTCATTAGGCACCATTTCCTCTTTGAAAACATAAGCGCCTGTCTTAGGAGATTTCTCCATAATGATTACCTTGCTGTATGTACGGCCTTCACCTTTCTGGATAGAGGCCACTGTTTTCTTTGCCATGGGTCAGTGCTTATTTAATTTCTTTGTGAACGGTTACTTTCTTCAAGATCGGGTTGTACTTCTTCAATTCGAGACGTCCCGGTGTATTTTTGCGGTTTTTGGTAGTGATGTAACGTGACATACCGGGCATGCCGCTTGCCTTATGTTCCGTGCATTCGAGTATCACTTGTACGCGATTGCCTTTTGCTTTCTTTGCCATAATTCTTTTCTGCTATTAGAGGGAAAGGATTTTGATATCTCTTAAATCAAGATTGCCCTCAGCCTCAGCTTTCTTGATGGCTGCATTAAGACCAATCTTATTGATGGTGCGAAGTGCACGAGTGGATAAGCGAAGCTCAATCCACATATCCTGCTCTACCCAATAGAACTTCTTGGTGTGCAAGTTTACCTCGAACTTGCGCTTGGTGCGACGCTTGGAGTGTGACACATTATTGCCCACTTGCGCCTTTTTGCCTGTGATCTGACAAACTTTTGACATGGCTATTGTTTATTCTTTTTTTTGTTTATGACTCATTTGTCCTGTGCGCCATCTCAGTTCTCATATCATCGCTAATTGCATCATTTTCAGCGACTTTAAAGGATGTGTCACAAAACGTTTGCAAAGTTAGCACTTTTTTCGCTATTTTCCAAATGTTTATCCCCTTTTTCTTCTCTTTTTGCGTTATTTTTTTATCTTGCTATTCGTCGCTGATGTCTTCTTGCGCTGTATAGGTGTTGCGTAGCAGTTTGATCAGCATCACCATCACATGATAGGTGGCACATTCGATCACTGTATCCCGGTCGCCGCTGAATTGCTTCAACTCCGTTACGACATGGTCACCATATTTTGCCGCCATCCATACCGTACCCACCGGTTTGTAGCGACTTCCCCCATCCGGTCCGGCGATGCCCGATGTGGCTATCGCACAGTCGGAGTGCATCAACTTAGACACCCCAACCGCCATCTGCTCCACCACCTGCTTGCTGACAGCTCCATAGCGTGCCAGGTCATTGCGCGACACTCCCAAGATTCCAGCCTTCACATCATTGCTATAGCTCACCACACTCCCCAAGAAATATGCCGACGAACCGGCATTACGAGTGATGTTATGGGCTATGTTTCCCCCGGTACAACTCTCGGCACACGACACGGTAAGCTCACGCTCGCGAAGTAGATCACCCATCACTCCGGCGATGTCCCGGTCGGTCGTCGTCACCAACTCCTCGGCAAACATATCCTTGAGCTGCTGCTGATACTTGTTGATCTTAAAGCGCAACAACTCCGGTCCGGTATGCTCACCCCTGAGGGTAATCCGGATCATCAGACTATTACATTCCGATGTTAACTTGATATAGTCCGGAAGTTGCGACTCATAGTGACGCATCAGCATGTCGATCTCTTCGCGGGTGTAACCATAGATCAGCACATGCCGCGTCTCTACATATTTCTCTGTAGCTTCTTCCTTGGGTTGTTTCTTTGTTGTCATTTTATTACCGGCTTTTGGGTTGTGTCTTGATGGTCGTTGATTCTTTTCCTTCGTTCATCCTATCCTCTCTCATAAACTCATAAACTCATAAACTCATAAACTCATTATATGGTGACTCTCGCGAAGGGGGGCAACGAGAGGTCGCTATATTCTTTAGCTCGATATTTGTAATAGCCCGCTATCGCCACCATCGCCGCATTGTCGGTGGTAAACTTACGAGCCGGGATCCAAGCCTTGACGCCGAGTTGCTCGCAGAGTCGCTCGACTCCGGCGCGGAAACCACCATTGGCAGAGACACCTCCACCTATCGCCACCTCCCGAACTCCCGTTTCAAGGATCGCCGGCTTCAACTTGCCGAGCAAGATGTCGATGATGGTCTTCTGAACACTCGCTGCCAAGTCGGCTTTATTTTTCTCGATAAAGTCGGGATCCTCTTTAAGCCCATCTCTCACTGTGTAGAGAAACGACGTCTTCAGACCGCTGAAAGAATACTCATAACCGGGCAAATGGGGCTTGCTGAACTTGAAACGGCTACTATCACCCTCGGCTGCCAACCGGTCGATATGAGGCCCTCCGGGGTAGGGGAGTCCCATCACCTTCGCACACTTGTCGAAAGCCTCGCCCGCTGCATCGTCGATGGTCTGTCCCAAGATCTCCATATCCTCCGGACTCTTCACCAATACGATCTGTGTGTTGCCTCCCGACACGAGCAGACATATATATGGGAACGTGGGCACCTCGTCATCATCTTTCTCTTTGATGAAATGTGACAACACATGCCCATGGAGATGGTTGACATCTATCAGGGGAATGTTAAGTCCGATCGCCATACCCTTGGCGAACGAGGTGCCAACATGGAGCGAACCAAGCAGCCCCGGACCGCGTGTATAGGCTATCGCAGAGAGATCCTTACCCTCGACGCCCGCCTGACGCAACGCCTCCGACACCACCGGCACGATGTTCTGCTGGTGCATGCGCGATGCCAACTCCGGTACTACTCCTCCGTAGGCCTCATGCACCTGCTGACTCGCGATTACGTTGCTTAGCAACAATCCGTCGCTGATAACTGCCGCAGAGGTGTCGTCACACGATGATTC
This sequence comes from Lepagella sp., assembly GCA_051878555.1. Taxonomy (GTDB): domain Bacteria; phylum Bacteroidota; class Bacteroidia; order Bacteroidales; family Muribaculaceae; genus Lepagella. Next base: position 5,195 of record JBJEKI010000034.1, read on the forward strand.
GATCCCTAATATTATGTCTTTCATCTCTGTTATTCTCTCTTTTTAAAAGTCTCAATTTACAAAATTAATGATTTTAGACCTAATTTGAAAGAATTTTCGAAATAATTGCCTAAATTTGCACTTAATTCTCGCTCTTCATCGGTAAGGAACGCGTCTAATATAAATTAAGGTGTCGGTATCAAGAAGTATATATAAGGTGTTTCGAAGCATCCTGTTCTCCATCGTCATCACGATGGTTGCACTCTTTGCTATACTTTATATCGCCTTGTCGATGCCCCCGGTGGTAGATGCCATCAAATCGAAAGCTGAAACCGAACTTTCTCGTCTCTTTACTTCGCGCGTCGAGATAGGCGATGTCGAGATCTTCCCCTTCAATGAGGTGCGTCTGCATGGCGTAAATATCTACGACCCCTCGGGCAGTCGTTGCATCTCCGCAGCACGCATCGGTGCCGGCATCTCCCTCTGGCAATTAATATCGTCGGGAGATATCGAAATTACATACGCCGAAATCATCGGCCTGAATGCCGATATCTCCCAACAAGTCGAGGGGGGACCACTCAATATAGATTTCATTATAAAGGCCTTCGCAAAGAAGGATGACAACAAGCCTCCCACACAGTTTCGCCTCGCTCTTAAGAATGTGGTGATACGCAAGTCTTCTCTCTCATTCAGCCGCCTCTATAAACCTCTTCTCGAAGACTCGAGCCGCTTCGACCCCAATTATATCAAGATCTCGCAGTTGCAAGCCGATATCCAACTTCCCCTCTTGTCTAACGATAAGTTTGAGGTGGATCTCCGCCGTCTTGCTTTCCGCGAACGTTGCGGCTTGGATGTGAAACGCCTCTCGCTCAAGGCCGTGATCTCTCCCGAGCAGATCGCCTTCCGCGATTTCCAGTTGAATGTTAACAACTCGAAACTTGCTATCTCAAATCAGTCGCTCCCGATATCGGGTTATAAGTCTATTGTAGAGTCTCTTTCCAAGGGTGTGCATAGTGTAGATGTTTCGGTCGATCCTCTTGTGCCTTCCGATTTTGCCCATTTCCTCCCCTCGATCGCAGCCATCGAGGATAATTGCTCGCTCCATCTGCAAGTCTCCGGCAATACCGATCGCCTTACTATCGACCGCCTCTCGCTACGCGACAACACATCGCCTCTCTCGCTCGATGTCGAGGGTGTGTTCGACGGCATCAAAACTCCCAAGACACTCTCCGGCGAGTTGCATCGCTTCCAACTCGAAGCCTCCTCGGCGTTCATCTCCATTCTTACTAAAGTGCTGAATCTCAATGATCCGAAGGTGGGTGGAATCATCTCTTCTTTAGGCAATGTGTCACTCGATATAGGTGGCAATTTCAATCTTGCAGACAAGCATGCCCAGGCTCTCTGTGATGTCGTGACCGATGCCGGAGATCTCTCCGCCTCCGGCAATGTCGGGTGGGGTGGTGCCGCCACTTCTCTGCATGATCTATCCATTAAGGTCAACACTCTCGATCTTGGTAAGGTGCTCAATAATAATATGTTGGGTCAGATATCGCTCGATGCTGCCGGCTCTGCCACTATCGGCAAAGGAATACTCGATGGTGATGCTACTCTCAATGTGCCCTTTGTCGATTTCAAGGGCACACGCTTCGAAAATATTGCGGTAGAGGCAAGCAAGTCGGGTCATCATATCGCCGGACATGTAGACATCGGCAGCAATCCCATCGACCTCTTCGCCGATGTCGATGTCACCCTCGACGGTGCCAATTCCAAGTATATCCTTAATTCTGAGATCTCCCGTTTCGCCCCGGCACCACTCGGCGTGGCTACCCTCGGCGCTGACGGATTTTTCTCCGGAAATATCGACTTGAAACTCTCCGGCAATTCACCTGTCAATCTCCTCGGCGCTGTGGATATCAGCAATTTAAATATTGTCGGCAAGAAGTCGCTGAGTGTCGATAATATATCCATTTCTTCGGAGATGGAGGGAGAGACGCGCCGCTATACGCTACTGACTGATATGCTTACCGGCAGAGTGGAGGGTGATCTCGATCCGACTCAAGTGCCCCGTTTCGTCGGTGCTCTGCTCTCACAGGTGGCACCTGCCATATTCAAGCCTGTGGAGATGCCCGAGGTGGCGGACCGACGTATGGATCTTATCCTGCAAATACAACCCGACGACCAGCTCTATTCCTTCATCAACTTCCCCAATCCGCCAATGGCTCCTGTCACTATCGAGGGATGTATCAATGGCGGTTCGAAGTCGTTGGAATTGCTGGTAGATGCCCCCTATCTGATGAAGGGCAAGAAGAAACTCATCAAAGATACTAAGGTAAATGTGGCGCTGAGAGATGCCTCCCCGGCTCGGGTATCGGTAGATACCTCTTTCCCGATGAAGAATGATGTGGCTGATGCTCATATCTCCGTGGAGGCTTTCGACAATGTGGCTAACACCGACTTAAAGTGGCAAATGAAGGGAAATGAACTGAATGTCGGTGATATCCTCCTCAAAGTCGGTGTGGAGCGTAGTCAACTCACCAACAATCTCGATCTGCATGCCTCCATCCGAGAGGGCTCCGGTTTCGCCATCAATGATGCACGCTGGACCATCTATCCCGCCACCATCGATTTTGCAGACAAGAGTCTCTCGGTCAATGACCTCCGTATAAGCAATGACCTGCAATTCCTCAAGGTGTCGGGCAAAGCATCCTCCGACCCCTTGGATGTGCTGAGTGCCGACCTCGCCGGAATCGACCTGGAGTATATTTTCGATATCCTCAACATCAATCATGTCAATTTCGGCGGTCTCGCCACCGGCAAGGCTTTTGTCTCCGGACTCTTCGGCGGCGGTATCTCAGCAACATTATCTTCCGACGGCCTCCATGTCAAGGATTTCAAATATAATGACTGCCTCTTCGGCGATGCCAAAATCGACAGCCACTGGGACAATGACCGGAAGATGGTGGCTATCGACGCCGATATCCGTGGCGAGGAGGAAACTCGCACCGGAGTACATGGCGGCATTTATGTCACTCGCGATTCCCTCTCTCTGCAGTTTGATGCCAATAAGGTAGATCTCTCCTTCCTACAACCCATCATGTCAGGCATATCTTCGAGTGTCGGCGGACGCGCTTCCGGCAAGGTCAAACTCTACGGCACCTTCTCACACATCGACCTCGACGGTTATGCCTACGCCGAACCATTCAAGATAAAGATTGACCATACCAATGTAACCTACTCCGGATATGATTCGGTATTCTTCACCCCCGGAAGAATATATATGCCCCATCTGCGTGTCGAAGATAAGTTCGGAAATATGGGGAATATGACCGGTGAAGTACGTCACTCTTATCTCGGTAAGGCACGCTTCCGTTTCGATGCCTCCAACCTGAAGCATATCCTCGTATATGACAAGAATTATCGGCAGAGTCCCAACTGGTATGGGCAAGTGTTTGCCTCCGGTTCGGCATCACTCCGCGGCGAACCGGGTGTGATCACCCTCGACATAGCCATGAAGACCGATGATAAGTCGGAGTTCAATATCTCGATGGATGAGAACGAGACTGCCGCCGAATATTCTTTCCTCACCTTCTCCGACCGACGCCGGGAGGAGGAAGAGGCGAAGATTGTGGTCGAAGAGACCATCGAGGAGAAACTCCGTAAGCAGTTTGAGAAGAAGAAGGTGGAGGATGTGCCGAGTCTCTTCTCTCTCGATATGGCTCTCGACATCACCCCCGCCACCAAAATTATTCTCGTGATGGATGCCAAGTCTGGCGATAAGATTGTAGCTAACGGCACCGGCGCCATGCAACTCCATTATGACACCGATGCCGACAACCTTTCGATCTATGGAAAGTATATGCTCGATCAGGGTAACTATAATTTCTCACTACAGGATGTGATTCTGAAGAACTTCAAGATCCGGCAGGGTAGTACCATCTCCTTCAATGGAGACCCGGATGAGGGTATCCTCGATATCACCGCCGCCTATCGCGTTAACACCAATCTCGCCGACCTCGACCTCAGTTTCCGCAATGATGTCGACCTCAACCGCACCAACGTGCCGGTAGATGCTCTCCTTAAAGTGTCGGGGGAGGTCTCTGACCCTGAAGTCAATTTCGATATCGATCTCCCCACGGTTACTTCAGAGGTGCAACGTAAGGTGAAGAGCATCATCTCTACCGACGATATGCTCAACCGCCAAGTCATCTATCTCCTCGCCCTTAACCGTTTCTATACTCCGGAATATACCGGTGCAGAACAGGGTGGCGAGTTCGCCTCCGTAGCATCTTCCACCCTCTCCTCGCAGATTCAAAATATCCTCGGTTCGATTACCGATAAGTTCTCCGTAGCCCCTTCGATCAAGTCGGAGAAGAGCGACCTCTCCGATATCGAAGTCGATGTAGCCCTCTCTTCAAGCCTCTTCGACAATCGACTCCTTCTCAATGGTAATTTCGGATATCGCGATAAGAGCACTTCCAACACTACCTTCGTCGGAGATTTCGACTTGGAGTATCTCCTCTCGCGTGATGGCAGATTCCGCCTCAAGGCCTACAATCATTTCAATGACGCTTCCTACTACCTCAAGTCGGCGCTTACCACTCAGGGTATTGGCATCGTGTTCCGCAAGGATTTTGACGATCCTTTCAAATGGATAAAACGGATGTTCAGACGTAAGAAAAAGTTGGTGCCCGACCCGGTATCCGATACGATCCCCGCTCTTATTGATACTACTTCCACCGAATTTCCGTTAATTAAATAGTAACTAACCGATCATGAAAGAAAGACTTATTATATATCAGGCATTTCCTCGCATCTTTACCAACACCAATGCTAACTGTGTGGCTCACGGCACTTACGAGGAGAATGGCTCCGGCAAACTTAACGACCTCACCCCGACCCTGCTGAAGTCGATTCGCGACCTGGGCGTCAACTGCATCTGGCTTACCGGCATTATCGAGAACGCCACCAAGACCTCCTTCAGTCGCGGCAAGATCCCTGCCGACAATCCCAACGTCGTGAAGGGTGAAGCCGGATCGCCCTACGCCATCAAGGATTATTATGATGTTGCCCCCTGCTTGGCTTCGACACCCTCGAAACGTATGAAGGAGTTTGAGGCAGCTGTAAAACGTGCCCATCGTGCCGGATTGAAGGTCTTGATAGATTTCGTGCCCAACCACACCGCACGCTTCTATCACTCCGATGTGGCTCCCACCGGAGTCGAGGATTTCGGTATGAGGGATGATATATCCAAGTTTTTCGCCCCCAACAATAATTATTACTACATCACCAACCAGCTCTTCTCCCCCTCATTCGACATCTCGTCGCAGGGCGATACCCCCTATATCGAGTTTCCCGCCAAGGCTACAGGCAATGACTGTTTCACCGCCTTCTGCGGCGAAAATGACTGGTATGAAACCGTAAAACTGAACTATGGTTATGATCCGGGCGATCATTCCACTCACTTTGACCCGGTGCCAGATACCTGGCTCAAGATGCTTTCCGTGCTCCGCTTCTGGGCGTCGAAGGGTGTCGACGGCTTCCGCTGCGATATGGTCTTTATGGTGCCTCGCGAGTTCTGGCATTGGGCGATACCTCAAGTCAAGGAGGATTATCCCGAGATTATCTTCATCGGTGAGATATATGATATCGACGCTTATCGTCCTTTCCTCGACTATTGCGGCTTCGATTACCTCTATGACAAGGTCAATCTCTATGACACTCTTGTCGGTATCGAGAGATATAACATGTCTGCCGCACAGCTCACCACCTGCTGGCAGCATGTCGATGGCATCGGCGATCGGATGCTCAATTTCTTGGAAAATCATGACGAGGTGCGCTTCGCTTCCCGCGAGTTTGCCGACGACCCCACCAAGGTCGTTCCCTTCTTGGTGGTGAGCTCGATGATCTCCAAGGGTCCCTTCATGATCTATTATGGTCAGGAACTGGGAGAGATGGCTCACGATAATGAGGGCTTCGCCGGCGATAACAATCGCACCACCATCTTCGACTATTGGAGTTACGACACGATGCGCCGCTGGTATCACGACGGCAAATGCGACGAAGAGCTCCTCTCTTCGCATGAAAAGTGGCTCCGTCGAGCATATTCGCGTGTGCTCCATCTCTGCAATGAAGTGCCTGCACTCCGCGAGGGTAGCTTCTTCGACCTGATGTATGTCAACCTCCGCAACCCCGGCTTTAATCCTCACCGTCAATATGCTTTCCTTCGCTATGATGAAGAGGATGTCTATCTGATCGTCGCCAATTTCGGCGATAAGGTGGCTAATATCGACGTCGAAATACCCGATTTGGCTTTCGATATGGCGCAAATCGCTGAAAGTGAGATGGAAAGCAAAGACCTCATCTGGGGTAAAAACCATCATCTAAGAGTCGAACGTGAAAAATCTGTGTCGATAAAAGTAGGCGCTTACGACGCTTTAATACTCCCTTTGAAAAAATTTCAAGCAAAATCATCGCTCAAATAATGATTTTTAGAAAATAATTTAATAAATTTGTAACCCGAAATGGGAGCAATAAGGTTTTCCTTATGCTTCATCAGCTTCAGAGCCTAACATTCTAATATATAAAAATACATGGATAACAACCTTCCGCCGATTAAGGTATTTGCAGGTGAAGCCTCTCGCTATCTTGGAGAGAGCATCTGTAAAGAACTCGGCATCGAACTTGGCAAAATGAAGAAAGACGTTTTTGCCGATGGTGAATTTGAAGTTGCGTTTGAAGAATCAATCCGCGGTTCGGAAGTCTATTTGGTGCAGTCGACCTTCCCCAACAGCGACAACCTGATGGAGCTTTTGCTTATGATTGACGCCGCCAAGCGTGCATCCGCCGGATCAATCATCGCAGTGTTGCCCTATTTCGGATGGGCTCGTCAGGACCGCAAGGATAAGCCTCGCGTTTCGATCGCTGCCAAATTGGTGGCTGATCTCCTCCAGGCTGCCGGCATCACCCGTATGATTACCATGGATCTCCATGCTGACCAGATCCAAGGATTCTTCGATGTCCCCGTCGACCACCTCTATGCCTCTTCCATCTTCATACCCTATATCAATAGCCTGAAGTTGGAGAATATGGTTATCGCTTCTCCCGACGTGGGTGGTGCCAAGCGTGCCAATTCATACGCCAAGTATTTCGACGTGCCTTTGGTGCTCTGCCACAAGACTCGCGCTAAAGCCAATGTGATCGCCACCATGACTGTCATCGGCGATGTGAAGGATAAGAATGTCATTATGGTAGACGATATCGTCGATACAGCCGGCACTATCACCAAGTCTGCCAACTTGCTCCTCGAGAATGGTGCCAAGTCGGTTCGCGCACTCTGCTCTCACCCCGTGATGAGCAACCCTGCTACCGAGCGTGTCATCGAGTCCGGTCTCACTGAGATTATCTTTACTGATTCTATCCCCTACACCAAGGAGAACCCCAAAGCTACGGTGCTCCCCGTCGCCAAACTCTTTGCCGACACTATCCGCCGTATCCACAACAATCAGTCAATCTCTTCACAGTATCTCTTTAAGTAAAACCATAGTACATTATATAATTTCATAGCTAATTCTTTAACAAATTTTTCAACAAGTGAAACTAAAGGGGCGTGTAAGTCGTGATGACTCACACGCCCCGATTTTTATTGGGCTTATTGGCCTGTCGATTTCCTATTTGCTTGTGCCTTCGGCGCAATGCATCAATGTGCCGGTGGGGCAGAGCAGACGACAGTAGGGCCGCGGCATCCAGATAGAGAGTATGATCACCGCTGCTGCGCCTCCCAATACCCAGGGTGAGGCACTCTCCACGATGAAGGCACTGAAGAGCTCATAGTCTATCCAGGTGGTGGCTACGCCAAACCATAAAAAGACGATCAGAATAGCCCAGATAAGTCGGCGAATCCAGTTCATAACGTTAGCGGCTGTCGGCGAGATGTGTAACTTATGATGCGGATTGAGCATTCCGGCAAGATCTTGTAACCCACCCAGCGGACATACCCATGCGCAGTAGTGACGATGACGCCCGAAGAGTGGATAGATAAAGCCTACAATCAGTAGCAAGAGTGTCATCACTCCCATATATGAGAATTTAAGTCCATTGGACATAAAGCCTATAAGCATTGTATGGTTGATAAAACTGCCACTCCAGAAACCTATCACAGCCACATTGAGCACTTGCTGGATGATGCGATACAATTTATTGTGAATCCATATCGGCAGGATCGCCGCGCAGAGCGCCACTATGATGGCGATGATATATTTCAGACTGTCGTTGAGATATTGCTGATGATCAGTCTCTTCATCTGCTGTCACTGAAGCCTCTTTCACCTCAATCGGTTTCACCGATTGGAGCCCTAAGCGCACATTGTTGATGATGGCTGTAGAGGTGTAGGTAGCCCCGGAAACAGCATCAACCGGGGCTTCTAATGCCTCGGTGATGCTTTTGCCGTTCCAACTCTCAAGCAAGCCGCTCTCTTTGACACGATCCACAAAGGAGACTGTCTCCATATTCGGTAATAAAACTATGGAGTCGATCTTTTGGTCGGTGAGGTAGATCTCCACGGGCACCGCGCCTCCATACCCTTCGATATCTTTGCCCATCTCGCTCGTGTTGACCACTATTGAGCCTGACACTACCTCTGCGTCACCATCTTTGACACTTGATGTGCCGTAGGGATGCCCGAAGAGGCGGCCGCTCATCGTTATGGCTACCGAGGCCATGACGGCATAGACAAAGACCAAACCGAGTATGTTGCGACGGGTGGTGCGACTTATTTGCATGTCTGTAGAGTTGTATCAGTTTACCAGATAATTACTCGCTCTGCCTCGGGACGGAACATCGGGTCGCCCTCTTTGATGCCGAAGGCCTTGAAGAAGGGCTCTATGTTCTTGAGGGTTACATTCACACGGTTGAGACCGAGTGAGTGAACGTCGTTGATGGTGAGATTGCGCATCTCCTCTTCACGAACGTTGCTTGCCCAGAGGTTGGCGTAGTTCATATAGAACACTTGTGTGGGGTCGAAGCCGTCGATCTTGGCGCTTTCCGATGTGATGTCCACACCCTTAGCCTTTTGAGAGTCGAGGAAGGCGGTGTATGCCACGCGAAGACCACCCTGGTCGGCGATGTTCTCACCCAGTGTATAAGTGCCGTTGGCCATCAAGCCGGGGAGGATCTCTACTTGGTCAAATTGCTTGGCAAGACCTTCGGTCTTCTCGGCAAATGCCTTGCTGTCTTCCTCAGTCCACCAGTTGTTCATGTTGCCCTCGGCATCGAAGTTGCGACCCTGGTCGTCAAAGCCGTGTGTCAATTCGTGGGCGATTACCACACCGATGCCACCATAGTTCTCGGCATCGCTCGATTCGGGATCGAAGAAGGGTGCCTGAAGGATTCCGGCGGGGAACACGATCTCATTGTTCATAGGGTTGTAGTAGGCATTGATGGTCTGAGGAGTCATACCCCATTCGGTGCGATCTACAGGCTTGCCCCATTTGGCGAGCTGCTTGTCGTATGCCCAGAGGGAGGCGTTGTGGAGATTCTCATAGTAGCTCAATTCGGGATCGATCTGCATCTTGGTGTAGTCTTCCCATTTGTCGGGATATCCGATCTTCACTGTGATGGCGTTGAGCTTCTTGAGAGCCTCATATTTGGTGTCGTCTGTCATCCATGTCAGGTTGATGATGTGCTTGCCCCATGCCTTGCGGAGGTTCTCTACGAGACCCTGCATATAGATCTTGGAGCTCTCGGGGAAGTATTGCTCTACATAGAGCTTACCGATGCCTTCACCCATGATACCCTCTACGCGAGCGAGAGATCTCTTCCAACGAGGACGTTGCTGCTGTACACCTGACATCACCTTATTGAACTCGAATGATGCTTTGGAGAAGTCATCGCTCAGAGCTGATGCAGCACCCGATACTATCTTCCAGAGATAGAGGTCTTTCTTCTCGCGGTCGGTGAGGCTTGCCATCAGGTTGTCGGCTTGCTTCACGGTGTTGATCTCAGTCACGATCACTGTCTCGGGGAGCGCGATGCCCATATCCTCGATGATGCCGCGCACGGGAAGATGCTGATACATCTCTTCGACCTGGGCGATGGTGCGAGGATTGTACATGGCGGGAATGTTGCGGCTCTCTTCGCGTGTCCAGGTGGAGTCGGCAAGGAGAGTCTCGATCTTCATCACATTCTTGGCAATGCGCTTGGCATCTTTCTTGCTATAGCCTGCGAGCTGCATCTGTGTTTCGATGAGCTTGATATAGGCGGCACGCACCTCTTTGTTGCGCTTGTCGTTGAGCAGATAGTAGTCACGGTCGCCAAGTCCGAGACCGCCGCTGCTTACATACATGGCATATTCACGGCTGTTGGCAAGATTCTCCATCATAGACACTCCGAAGAGGGGTGATGCTTCATAACGATGCATCCAGCGGAAGAGATCGAGCATCTCTGAAGGCTTGGCATTTTCGATCTTTGCCAATTTGGCTTTGATAGGGGCGGCTCCTTCGCGGTTTCTACGCACCGAGTCCATACCCTGCTCGTAGATGGTTGCAATCTTGAAGGCATCTGTGCCTTTCTCGGGGTGGGTGGCTGCAAGTCCGGTAACAATGCGCTGTACACGGTATTCGCTCGAGTCGTTGAGGATGTTGAACTGTCCGTAGCGTGCATACTCCGGTGAGAGTTCATGCTCTTTCTGCCATTTTGTGTTCACATGGTGATAGAAGTCGGCTGCGGGCGATATCTCATTGTTCAGCCCTTTCAGATCCAAACTCTTGGCATGCTCTTCAGCCATAGCTGTCATCCCCGATGCGGCGAGCATCATGCATGCCATTGCGATTGTTGATTTGATTCTCATAATAGTTTGTTTTTGGATATTTAGATTGTTATATATTTCGTTGTTGATTTCTATTTATTATTATTGATTCTTCCAATTACGTTAGCGCATCTCTGATGGTGAGCGATTTCATCTCGGTCTCTTGCCATTCGTAGTCGGGATCCGAATCGGGCATGATTCCTCCACCCACATAGAGGGTGTAATGGTCTTTCTCGATACGTAGCGAACGTAGGTTGACATAGAGTGATAGGTCTCCATACCTGTCACATACTCCGCAGTAGCCACCGTAACAACCTCTGTCGAATGTTTCGGTCTTCGCGATATGCTCGATGGCGGCATCTACGGGATAGCCTGCCAGGGCAGGTGTCGGCGATAGCCGATCTGCCAGCCGCTCAGCCTCTGCCAAGTCTCTGACTCTTCCACTTATCTCGGTCATCAGATGCTCCACATTGCCTGCCCGATGTGTTGTCACGGCTGATACTGTCGGCTCGATACCGCTCTCAGTAAATTGCCGAGAGATATAGTCGGCGACTATTCGCTGTTCAGCCACGTTTTTATCGCTCCACTCTTCTTCGCTCCCTACTGCTCTGGTGCCGGCTAATGCCATCGACCGGACTTCGTTGCCTCGCTTTTGAAGTAGAATCTCGGGTGAGGCTCCTACCCATGTGCCATGCTCTGCGGTGTGAAACATGAAGATGAATGCCCCGGGGTTGGCATCACTCAGACTCTTAAGCAGTTGCGAGATCTTGAGTGTCCCCTCTTCAACGATAATGCGTGACATTACGCATTTGTCAAGTTTACCGTTGCGAATCGCAGCGATAGTGCGTTCCACCATCTCTTTATGCTCGCCGCGGGTGGTCGATCGCTCCTCTTTTGCTTGGCTACGCTCATACTCCCGTTCCATCAATAGGTCTAACTCTTCAAGAGTAATATCTCCCAAACAGGGTATGCTCATCACTTTCCGGTTTATCCCGAATGGCGATATCAAGAAGGAGTTTGTAGTGATGCCTTCAAGCAAAAGATCACTACAGTAGGCTTTGATGCGCTTGGTATCGGGGAGTCTATATGCGTAGATATTCATGAGTGTCGTGATTATAGTGCTTCCGCTTCAAAGTCGAAAGGGTAAGCTTCGGTGATCTTGGCGCGGATGAATGTGCCTGGGCGTGCTTTTGTGCCGGTCACCCGATAGGTCTGGTCGACTTCGGGAGAGTCATATTCCGAGCGACAGATTGCCACATCTCCCTCATATTCATCCACCAATAGTGTTATCTCTTTACCCACAGCCGCTTCATTGTGCTCTGTCGAAATGCTCTGCTGAAGCTCCATGAGTCGGTCGAGGCGCTCTTGCTTCACCTCTGCCGGCACGTTGTCTTCGAGATGGGTGGCAGCGTAGGTGTCCTCTTCTTCGGAGTAGGCGAATGCTCCCATCCTCTCAAATCTTACCTTCTCGACAAATTCGAGCAGCTCGGCAAAGTCTTCTTCGGTTTCACCCGGAAAACCGACCATCAGGGTGGTGCGGAGGGTGATGCCGGGTACTTTGCGACGTATCGTCGCGAGCAAGTCGTAGGTCTCTTGCTTGGTGATGTGGCGACGCATGCCGCTCAGCTGCGTGTCGGAGATATGCTGCAAGGCTATGTCGAGATAATTGCACACATTCTCGCGGCGTGACATCACATCGAGGATATCCATCGGGAAGTCTGCCGGATAGGCGTAGTGGAGCCTGATCCATTTCACACCCTCGATGTCTGCCATCTTGTCTATCAGTTGTGCCAACCGATGTTCTTTATATAGGTCAAGACCATAACTGGAGAGATCTTGCGCTATGACATTAAATTCACACACCCCTTTCGCTACAAGCGATCTCACCTCGTCGAGGATCTCTTCTTCCGGACGTGAGGTGTGTCGCCCGGTGATCAGCGGGATGGCGCAGAAGGCGCAAAATCGATTGCATCCTTCGGAGATCTTGAGATAGGCACTGTGTGGGGGAGTGGTGATGATACGCTCCCAGTGCTCGGGACGCTTTGATTGCTTGAGATCGGGAAGGTCGTTGGCAAATTTATCCCAGTCGAATTTGCCATACATCAGGTCGATCTCCGGCATCTCTTCTTGTAGTGCCTCCCGATATCTCTCGGTCAGACAACCCATCGAGGCTATCTTGCCAATCTTACCATCTTCTTTCAGCTCTGCAAGTTGTAAGAGAAGGTTGATAGACTCTTCTTTGGCATCCCCGATGAAGCCACAGGTGTTGACCATCACATATTCTCCCTCAGGAGCCTCCGGATTATGACTCACACTATACCCCTTGGCTTCGAGCCGCCGGATAAGTCGCTCGGAGTCAATCAGATTCTTGGAGCATCCCATCGATATGATATCAATATGATCTTTCTTGTAACTCATCTTGATCTTCCTTAGGTCTTCGATATATGTCGGTCTTGTCTTATATTATATTGGCTTTTCTATCTATTGGATAGCGTCGCCGAAGAGCGATCTTACGAATTGGTCGGCGTGGAATGTCTGGAGATCTTCGAGACCTTCGCCGAGTCCGATATATTTCACAGGGATATTGAATTGGTCGCTGATGCCGATCACGACACCACCCTTCGATGTGCCGTCAAGTTTGGTGACGGCAAGGGCGTTGACATCGGTGGCTGCTACGAATTGACGTGCCTGCTCGAAGGCATTCTGCCCTGTCGAACCATCGAGTACCAACAAAATCTCCTGGGGTGCAGTCTCGACTACACGACTCATCACGCGCTTGATCTTGGTCAATTCGTTCATCAAGTTGATTTTGTTGTGAAGACGTCCGGCAGTGTCGATGATTACCACATCCGCCCCCTTGGCTTTGGCGTATGACAAGGTGTCGAATGCTACGGCAGCCGGGTCGCTTCCCTCTTTCTGCTTCACCACCGGCACTCCTACACGTTCTCCCCAGATCGAGAGCTGTTCGATGGCTCCGGCTCTGAAGGTGTCGGCAGCTCCAAGCACTACGTTGTTGCCCGCCTGCTTGAATTGGTATGCCAATTTGGCTATTGTCGTGGTCTTGCCGACTCCGTTTACTCCGACCACCATAATCACATAGGGATCACTCCCTTTCTTCACGGTGAAGTCGTCAAGCTCGCTCTCATTCTCCGGCTTCTTAAGCATGCCGGTTACTTCTTCCACCAATATGTTGCGAAGCTCTTCGCTGTTGACATACTTGTCGCGCGCAACTCGCTTCTCAAGCAATTCGATGATCTTCAGGGTCGTGTCGGTGCCGACATCACTCGTGATGAATGCCTCTTCAAGATTGTCGAGGATCTCATCGTCAACCTCGCTCTTGCCCACGATGGCTCGCGAGATCTTGCCCCATAGGCTCTCTTTTGTCTTCTGAAGACCATTGTCGAGGGTCTCTTTCTTTTTCTTTGAGAAAATATCAAATAATCCCATGTCTTGTCGTTTGTTTTGGCCGCCTGACGGCTGTTTTCCTATTCTTTTTTACTTCTTTTGGTTTTAACCTCCAAATTTAATAATTTTTATTCAGATTATCGAATTTATCTCGCTTTTTATTCTCTTTTCTTGCCAAATTCACCCTATCCCTCTATTTTTGAGCACGCTTTTACAAACTTATGCCGCTTTTGTTGTTTCCGTTGCTGTTGAGGTCGTTGTTCTCAAGGTTGGCGTTGGTCTTTTTGACTCGTTCGCTAAGTTTTCCGATGTTGTAGGAGATGGATACTCCGACGTTCCATTGGCGATTCTTGTTGCGAGTGTTGATGCGATAGGTGTCGTAGCTCGTTTCGTTTTTGTAGACTTGATATTTGGTGAATATGTTGGAACCATGTATGGTCACAGTCAGGTTGTTATCTTTAAGGAAACTCTTGCTGATTGAGAGCCCATAATAGTGGTAGCCTTTCATTACACTCTGCAGGGTGATGTATGGGTTGATTTGCTGGCCGCCATATACGCCATATTTAGAGCGCGTTCCTTAAATTTTTTGGGCCGTAGAGGTCGTAGCCTTGAGTCGATTTTGATTACTTGCTGTAAGGAGCATACGTACGTAT
>JBJEKI010000035.1:0-4753 GCA_051878555.1 Lepagella sp.
TATGCTCCTTACAGCAAGTAATCAAAATCGACTCAAGGCTACGACCCCTACGGCCTCAAAAATTTAAGGAACGCGCTCTTAGGAGCGGGAAAATGGGGGTAGAAGTATGATATATGTTGGAAAAGTGGGGAATATGTATTAATTTTGAAAATTGTAAATCCGCGTCTATGCTTTCGCCTTTAAAATGAAGGAGCAAGCATAATAGGCACACAGATAATTATTTATTCACACTATAATCAAATCATCAAAAATTTATGTTACAAGACTTATGGAACAACAATCGCATGGTGGCGATGCTCCTTGCGATTCTCGTGGTGGTTGTGCCCTTCCTTATCTACTATGCGGTAGAGGCGAAGAAAAATCACCCGAAGGGACTGATTTCCGCAGCACTCTCCAACATGGGTGAGCGTTTCGGCTACTACATTATGAACGCCGTGCTCTTGCTCTTCCTATGCTCCAAGTTTGGCATTAGCGACGACATAGCAGGTTGGATTTACGCTGTGTTTTATTTCCTTATCTATGTGCTGAGCCTTCCTGGCGGTATGGTGGCCGACCGATTGGGCAACTTTAAGGGCACCATTATCGCCGGTTTGATGGTAATGGCATCGGGTTATGTGATTATCTCCATTCCCGTGTTTGGCGGTAATCCCGGCGCAGTGCCCACATGGGTGCTGGTGCTCACCTGCTTTGCTCTACTGCTGATTGCCATCGGCAATGGTTTGTTTAAGGGCAACCTGCAAGCCATAGTGGGTCAGATGTACGACAACTTTGAAGCCGAAGCAGCCAAGAAGGGTCCAGAAGCTCTTGCATTGGCAAAGACACGCCGCGACAGTGGTTTCCAGATCTTCTATGTGTTTATCAATATAGGTGGTGTGATTGCCCCGTTTGTGGCTCCGCTTTTGCGTAGCGCATTGCTCAAGATGGAAGGCTTCATATATAATGCCGATCTTCCCCGCTTGTGCCACAGTTTCCTCGAAGGCACGCTTCAAGGAGAAGGTATGAGCAACCTTCAAGAGCTGGCTCAAAAATCGGTGATTGATGGCAATGTGGGCGATTTGGCATTGTTCTGCACCAACTATTTGGAAAGTTTCAACACCGGTGTTCACTATTCATTTGTGGCATCAGCATTGGCTATGGTGGCTTCACTGCTCATTTTCATTGCCACCAAGAAAGCGCTCCCCAACCCCATCAAAAAAGAGAAGACTGCAAATGTGAGCACCCAACAAGTGGCAACCGATGCCAAAGAAATCCGTCAACGTATGTTTGCCCTCTATGCTGTGCTTGGTGTGGCAGTGTTCTTCTGGTTCTCCTTCCACCAAAATGGGCAATCGCTGTCAGTGTTTGCTCGCGACTTCTGCAACACCGAAGCTATTGCGCCCGAAATTTGGCAATGCATCAATCCCTTCTTTGTGATTGTGCTCACCCCGATTATCATGATTGTGTTTGGCGCATTGGCAAAGCGAGGTAAAGAGATTTCCACTCCCAAGAAGATTGCATTAGGTATGCTTATCACCGCATGCGCCTATTTGTTCTTGATTGGCATTTCTATTGTGAACCACTATCCTTCAGGCGCAGAATTTAAGGGACTTGCCGAAGCTACGAAAGCCTCGATGAAGGCTGGTCCATGGGTGCTGATTGTTACATACTTCTTCTTGACAGTGGCAGAACTCTTTATCTCTCCGTTGGGATTGTCATTTGTATCGAAGATTGCACCTCAGCATTTGCAAGGTATTTGCCAAGGTTTGTGGCTCTGTGCCACCGCTATCGGCAACCTCTTCATAGCCCTTGGTGTGACCATGCTCAATAGCTTCCCGCATCAATGGGAATGTTGGGCAGTGTTTGCCGGCTTCTGCCTCGTGTCGATGAGTGTGATGCTCAGCATGCTCAAGTGGTTAGAGCGCGTCACTCAAAAGTAAGAGCACTTCATTTGTTAATTCATAAAAAGAGGCTGTATCAATTTTGACACAGCCTCTTTTTTATTTTTGTGTACTGATTATTTATCCTTTTTGAGGATGTCGCGGATCTCTGTGAGGAGTTTCTCTTCAGCTGAGGGCTCGGGAGCGGGGGCGGCTGCCTCTTCCTCTTTCTTTTTCCTTGTAAGCTTCATGGCATAACGCATAGTCACAAAGATGCAGAAAGCGATGATGAAGAAATCGACGATATTCTGGATGAACATACCATATTTCAAGGCACACTCCTCAACCAATACGGCGCCATCGGGACCCAACTTTTCCGGGGTGATAACCCATTTGAGTGATGAGAAGCTGTTTCCACCGGTGATTACAGAGATCAGAGGCATCAACACATCATTGACCAACGAAGTAACAATCTTGCCGAATGCACCACCGACGATAACACCGATAGCCATATCGACCACGTTGCCTTTAAGGGCGAAAGCTTTGAAATCTTCAATAAATTTTCCCATAGGTTTGTCTGTTTATTGTTATTATTGCTATTATTGTTAATGGCACTATATTCAGGAATGGTGCAAAGATAACGCTTTATCTTCATACTGCCAAATAGATGAGTGAATTGAGAAGAAAAGATAAATATTACCGTGAATGTTAAGAGCGCGTTCCTTAGAGCGCGTTCCTTAAATTTTGGGGGTACAAAAAAAATTGATTGTCATCCCGACAACCAATCTTGCGTTAACCTTAAAATCTAATACCATGAAAAACTCAATGCAAAAGTACAAAACATTTTTAAAACAATGCTATAAAACATAATTTATTTTTCAAAATTTAACACATTTTAACATTTAAATTTTAAGAATGTTTGTATTTAACTTATTTTAAGTCTTGAATTGTAGCCTAAGAGAGTGTAATACTCCGAGACTTAAAGGTCAGTGGGATGCGGATTGGCTATATTCTCAAAAATTTTTGCTATATTTGTGCGATTTGTAAACAAAGCAAAGAGGTTGAACCCAAAAACCATCAAAACACAATAAAATATAGACATGAATAAGACATTCATTTCGGTGGCGATAGCGGCAATAGCAGCCGCCACCTATTGGGTAGATGCCGAGGCATGTACCAACTTGATAGCCGGCAAAGGGGCTACCACCGACGGGTCGGTCATGGTGACCTACTCAGCCGATTCACACAGTCTTTATGGCATGTTGCATCATGCCAAGGCGGGCAAGCATGCCAAAGGGGAAGTGCGCCGCATCACTGAATGGGACACCGGCAAATACCTTGGCGAGATCCCCGAAGCCCAGGAGACCTACAATGTAGTGGGCAATATGAATGAGCACCAGCTCGTGATAGCCGAATCTACATGGGGAGGTCACAAAGAATTGGAAGACACTACCGGCAATTCGATCATGGACTATGGTTCGCTGATCTATGTCACCTTGGAGCGCGCCAAGACAGCACGCGAGGCGATTAAGATCATGACCGATCTGGTAGAGAAATATGGATATGCATCGAGTGGCGAATCCTTCAGCATCGCCGACAAGAACGAAGTGTGGGTGCTTGAGATGATCGCCAAGGGGGCAGAGAAGGGAGCCGTATGGATCGCTGTGCGTATTCCTGACAATGCCATCAGCGGCCATGCCAACGAGCCTCGCATCCGCCAAGTCGACCTCAAGGACAAGGAGAATGTGATCTATGCCAAAGATATGATCACCTTCGCCCGCAAGCGTGGATACTTCAGCGGCAAGGATGCCGACTTCTCCTTTGCCGATGCCTACGAAGTTCACTCACCCTCGACACGTCGCGGCTGTGACGCCCGAGTATGGAGCTACTTCCGTCGCTTCAACAAGGATGCCGACAAGTATTACGCATGGTGCAACGGCGACAGCAACGAGCCGATGCCCCTCTATATCATCCCCGACCGCAAGGTGTCGCTTGCCGAGATGGAGACATCGATGCGCGACCACTTCGAGGGAACACCCTTCGAGATGACATCCGACGTAGGTGCCGGCTCTTACAAGGTGCCTTATCGCTGGCGTCCGATGGAATATGAGGTCGAAGGCAAGAAATATTGCATGGAGAGAGCCATCGCCACTCAGCAGACCGGCTGGAGCTTCGTGAGCCAGACTCGCAGTTGGCTTCCCGACCCGGTGGGCGGTGTGCTATGGTTTGGCACCGACGACACCAACACCACAGTCTATATGCCCTTCTATTGCGGCATGACCGAAGTGCCCCGCGAAGTGCAACCGGGCGACATCAACACCTTCTCGATAGAGTCGAACTTCTGGGTAAACAATATCGTGGCGAACCAGGCATATTATCGCTACGATCAGATGATTGGCGATATCCGCCGTGTGCAGTCGAGCCTCGAGAAGGGGTATATCGACAGCCGCGCACAGGTGGAGGCTGAGCTCGTCAAGCTCGTAGAGGCAGACGATATGGCAGGCTACCGCGCCAAGGTCAACAAAGAGGGTGCCGAGATAGCCAAGGGGGCAACCGATGCATATCTCGAACTTGCCAAATATCTATTCGTGAAGTGCATGGATGGCAACTTGAAGAAGACCGATGAGAATGGCAATTTCATCAAATCGGAATATGGATTGCCGATATATCCCTCATTCCCCGGCTATGACAAGAAATATTACGAAAACATCGTCAAAGAGAGCGGGGACCACTTCCTGATCAAGGAATAATCCGACTCTCCTGAAGATAAAGAAACAGAGTCGGTTGGATCTCATAGGATCCAACCGACTCATTATTTTAGAGCGCGTTCCTTAAATTTTTTGGGTCGTAGGGGCGGATATTTTTGAGCAGATTTTGAAAGTCACAGCGGGCGCAAT
>JBJEKI010000036.1:0-19619 GCA_051878555.1 Lepagella sp.
ATACAAATTAATTTTCAAATAGCAAAATCAAAGAGGGTGGCGTTTTCTATTTGTCGTTGAAATCGTCGAAAACGTCGAAGTCATCGTCATCGTCGTCGAAATCCATAAAATAGGTGTCGGCGTATGAGCTTTCGCGGAATTTAGCCATTTCGCGGGAGTCGCGCTTGGTGGGGCGTCCCAAGCCTTTGCGACGATCCACGAATCCGGAGATGCGAGTCATCTCCAAGAGTTCATATTGCGACTGCGGGGTAATATTTTCCAGATATTCGGGCACGAGCTTCGCCCCGAGGCGGTTGGGTGCCAACGCCTTGACGCGGAAGGTGTAGGTGATCGGCGGCTTGCGCACGTCAATCACATCACCCGGGCGGATATTGTGGGAGGGCTTTACCGTGACTCCCTTGATGGAGACACGCCCCTTCTTGCAGGCATCTGTGGCTATGGTGCGCGTCTTGAAGATGCGCATCGCCCAGAGCCACTTATCGATTCTTTCCTCTTGTGCCATATCAGTCTATCATTCGACGATGTTACGGACCAGACGGATCACCTCCTGATCCCGGTCATTATACAATCTCACTTCCCCACTCGTCACGAGTCTCGCACGAGTCACCTCCTCGAGAGCCACCAAGAAGGCGGTCTCACTGTTGTCGGCATCGGGACACGCCATCCTCGTGGTGGCTATCGCACTGAATGATATACAGTTGGGATACTCCATATTGACATCGAGCGCTCCATTCAGGATGTTGCAACCGGTGTTGCCATGCACCTTCGATTCGTCGACATCGATCACGAGTTTTACATTACGATTCTTCACCTCCGACTCGTTGATATGGCTTACGCGCCATGCACCGTTGAGGAACTCGAAATTCTGGTGCAAGAGTTTCATCACCTCATTGCCGGCCTCGTCGTAGAGGGTGAGGATGTAGTCGCTATCGACCTCCTCCCAGCTATAATACTTGGTGGCACCCATGGCAGTATTGATCTCATAATCGGTGAGGCCCTCCTTGCCACACATCATCATGGTCATCGCCACATTCGAGAAGCTCAGCGTCGAGTCTTGTGCATTATAGCTATAGCCGCCATTCATCACGTTGCAACCATTGTTGCCATAGAAGCGACCCTCCGAGGGCACGAACTTCAGATAGGGAGCCTTCTCGCCGATACACTTCTTGCCATAGACGGTCTCTATCGCCCAATCGCCCATTACGGCACCACGCTTCAGCTCATCGGGAGTGTAGACACCCACCTCCTTCTTCACCACGATCTCCTCGCGGTCGCCCGGCAGGGTCGCATCCACCTTGTTGGAATTCTTGTGAAATATGCTGTTGTATAGGTCGCACGAAGAGAGCGACAGCGAGAGCGCTATCAAGGAGAGGCCTAAGATTATCTTGTTTCTTCTCATGATTCTATTTTAGATGTATTAGTTAAAGATGCTTCTAATTACTAAGAGTCGTAAATATCCAAAAAGTTTAGAGCGCAATCTTGAAAAATCCTAAACATCAAGGACTCGGCAAAAAAAATTCTAAACCTTTGGGCAAAAAACTCCTCTAATATATATAACCGAAAAAAGGTGAGAAATATTGTCATGCCACACTCTCGATCTTGCGGGATTTGATGGTAATCTATGACAATAGAAGGCCGAAGTGAACGTTTTATAAATATGAAGGTATGCGAAATAGTCGCCCCGGAGGCGCTACGACATATAGGTATTACGCTATGGATGGTGGTGTGTTGGGCGGCATCATCTATGGCACAGATTGATGCTGAGCAGGTGATCAACATCGGCCGCAATGTCTTGTCGATGGAAGACTATATGCTGTCGATCCAATATTTCAATCAAGCCATCAAGGCAAAGCCATATCTGGCAGAGCCTTATTTCTTGCGTGCCTACGCCAAGTTATCGCTCGAAGACTATGAGGGAGCGGAAGAGGATTGCACCCTCTCGATCGAGCGCAATAAGTTCAAGACTGAGTCGTATCGACTACGCGGTTTTGCGCGGCAGGCACTCCGCAAGGATTCTCTTGCCGTCGAGGACTATAACATCGGCTTGCAATACAATCCCCAAGACAAGTATTTCCTATACTACAAATCGGTGGCACTCACCGAGTTGAAGAAATATGACGAAGCCGACAGCACGTTTCAGACTTTGTTGCGACTCTATCCGAAATTTGAGGAGGGGTATACCGCACGGGGTCGTCTACGCACACTCCAGGGGGACACCATAGCCGCCTTGGAAGATATCGACATGGCGATAAAATGCTCAGCCACAAGCCTGCAGCCCTATCTGATACGCGCCGACATCAACGTGCATCGTCGCCAATGGGAGCAGGCACTCGCCGACATGGATGAGGCGATACGCCTAAAGCCCCACGAAGCTGACTATTATCTCAACCGCGCCTTCATACGCTATAACATGGATGACTATTTCGGCGCTATGTCCGATTATAACTACACCCTCGAGCTTCAGCCATACAACACGGCGGCACTCTTCAACCGCGCCCTCTTGCGCTATGAAGTGAAAGACCTCAACCGCGCCGCCACCGATTTCAAAGAGGTGCTCAAACTGAAGCCCGACAATTTCCATGCCCGTTACAACTTGGGGTTGGTCAACTTGGAGCGTGGTGATTATCGTGCGGCGCTCGAAAATTTCGATGCCATAGCGCGGCGCTATCCCCGCTTCTATCCCGTCTACTATGCACGCGCTGAGGCGCTCAACAAGCTTGGCAATACTCGTGGTGCCATGATCAGCCTCCATCAGGGCGACGAACTGGTGAAGGCATACGTCAAGAATCCGGAGCGCAACCCTTTGGATCGCCCCACCATCGACTCGGGCAAGTCTAACGATGGTCGCAACGTCTCGGGCGAAGAGAGCGAAGAGGAGATCATGAACAAATTCAATCAGCTGGTCACCTCGTCGGAGGTGAGCGACACCCAGCTCTCATACAACGATCGGATCAAAGGCCGCGTGCAAGATCGCGACATCAATGTGGAACTCGAGCCCACCTATATCATATCGACCATCGCCGGCGGAGAGTCTCTGAAATCCACCTCCAATTATTTCAGAGCCCTCGACGAGTTCAACCGCAAGCAGTATATCGGACAGAAGCTCTATCTCACCCCCGAAGTGGAGTTGACACAGGCGCAATATGAAGAGCTCTTCACACTGGCGGGGCAACTTGAGGAGACAGCCCGCGACAGTGAGCGGCCGGCAGACTGGCTCGTGCTCGGAGTCACCCGCACTCTTCTCAAGGATAGCGAAGCGGCGCTTCGAGCCTTGGATCGCGCCATCGAGCTTTATCCCGACTTCACGCCGGCATATATGCAGCGTGCCTACGCTCGTCAGATCTCGAGCGACTCGAAGCAGAAACTGATGGCGATCGCCGACTATGACCAGGCACTGCGCATCGACCCCTCACTCACCTACGCATGGCACAACAAGGGGAATATCTACTATCAGACCGGCGATCTGACATCGGCGCTCAGCTGCTATAGCGAGGCACTGGCGATCGACCCGCAATTCGCCTCGGCACTATACAATCGCGGCATCACCTACCTAAGGATGGGCAACCGCTCCCAGGCCTTCGCCGACCTCAGCAAAGCGGGCGAATTGGGGGTATTGGCATCATACAATCTGCTGAAACGGATGAAATAACTTGCATAATTCACAAATATATAGTAACTTTGCAGCGCTTTTAGAGCAAAACGTGTGATGGGAAATTTGTCGACACGTCTTTCGGGCGTGTTTGCACCCCGCGCTAATGCACGGAGCACAAAATTTTGAGTAACACAACAACCAAACAAAATGAAGAAATTTCAACTTAACGCTCAGCCTCGTGTTGAGTTAGGCAAAAAGTCGGTAAAGGCTTTGCGCAAAGAGGGAAAAATTCCCGCAGTGATCAATGGTGGCGAGTTGGTAGAACTCCCCTACAACGGCACTCTCAAAGAGGGTCAGAAATTGGTGGCAATCGGCAAGGATCAAAAGCGTGCCATCATCACTACCGACATCGTGGTAGCAGCAGAAGATGTGCGTAAGCTCATCTACACTCCCGACATCTTTGAGGTAGACATCACTCTTAATGGCGAAGTGGTAAAGGCAGTGGTAAAGGATCTTCAGTTCCAGCCTGTCAAAGACACTCTTCTCCACATCGACTTCCTCCAGGTATATCCTGACAAGCCTATCGTGATGGAAGTTCCCGTGCAGATCGAGGGTCACGCCGAGGGTGTGAAAGCCGGTGGTAAGCTCACTCTTTCGATGCGTAAACTTAAAGTTAAAGCACTTTGCAGCGAAATTCCCGAGCGCCTCGTAGTCAATGTAGACACACTTGGTCTTGGCAAGTCGCTCGCAGTAGGCGACCTCCACTTCGAGGGTCTCCAGCTGATGAATGCCAAGAACGCCGTGGTTTGCGCAGTGCAACTCACTCGTGCAGCCCGTGGTGCAGCTGCCAAGGCAGAAGCCTAATCGACAGCAGACCGATAAGAAAAGCATCACGCCCACGTGGCTTGATGCTTTTTTTATGTTTGTCTCCGCAGATGGCAGAAGCCAAGCAGGCGCTCTAAGAACTGTTACTCTCTAATCTAATATATGAACTTGTTTAAATTTTTCTTTGGAAGAAAGAAGGCTCAATCCGCTTCGGAAGATGAGCCACACGAAGATATGAAGAAATTTCTGATAGCATGTCTGGGGAATATGGCGCCCGAATATGTCGATACGCGCCATAATGCCGGCTTTATGGTGGGCGATCTGATGGCACGCGAGGCCGGCGTATTGTTCGAATCAAAGAGATATGGCGACATGGCTCGCATCAAGGTGAAGAATTGCGAGCTGCTCTTGCTCAAGCCCTCCACCTTTATGAATCTCAGCGGCGTAGCCGTGAGATACTGGATGAACCATGAGAAGCTACCCTTGGAGAATCTTCTTGTGGTTGTCGATGATATGGCGATACCCTTTGGGTCTATAAGAATGCGCAAGCAGGGGTCGGATGCCGGCCACAATGGGTTGAAGAACATCGCCTCTGAGCTTGGCACGCAGAACTATGCCCGCCTTCGTTTCGGCATCGGCAATGGATTCCCGCGAGGGGGTCAGATCGACTACGTCTTAGGAAAATTCCCCGACGAAGAGCTCGCCAAGATGCCAGAGATTCTAAAGAAAGCCTCCGACGCCGTCAAAGCCTTCTGCCTCTCCGGTCCCGACTTCGCCATGACGCACTACAACCGATAACCCCCACCACTATATAAAATTGTACGAAAGCGTACTTTATCTCGATAAAAAAGTGAGATAAGAGCGCGTTCCTTATTCTCTGCCGCAGAGGTAGCTTAGGTGGCAGTAGCGGCAGGCGTTTTCTGCGTCGGGACGCGCCGTGAAGGGGATGTCGGGATTGAAGATCTCGTTAATAATCTGATTCAACTGCTGACGGAATCCTTCGTAGAGCGGCACCGAGTCGGGATCCCCGGACTCTTCTTCCGTATTTACCACAACCGATTCTTCTCTGAATCCATTGATTACCATCTTGCCAATCGTAGGTGTGTTGGGTCCATCTGTTGCAATCTTGTGGACATCATATAACTTCATGGCGATATTTCTACCTGCTATTGACTCTCCCTTCTCGTGCATCAACCCCTCAAGCAGGTGGGCATATACGAGGAGCTGCAACAGGTATTTGCTATCATTGCTACCATTGAACACATCTACAAGTCCATTTTCAGCATTGACATTGGCAGAACCGGTCTTGTAATCGACCACCCTAAGCACGCCGTCGATGATATCGACACGGTCTAAGGCATATCGGATATTCACCTCGTCGACATAACGTGTCTCATCCTCAGGCAGGTCTACCTTCCAGCGCGTTATACCCTTGATCTCACAACCTACCAGTTCCACCGGGGAATTCTCCATATCATATCTCACCACATCCCGGACATGGAGAGCCAAGCGATCTGCCACCATCTGAGTCTTACCCGTCAGCGGCCGATCGACATCCTCTCCCTTGAGGTGGAAATGCTCGATATTGACAGATTGCCGCACCTCGTCGGAGATTCGGTTCGGATCATTAAGTATGCTTTCAAAATCCTCCTTCTCGAGCACTACCCTCTCCGAGGATTTAAGATACTTATTTTGTTTTCCCTCGGGGATGTAGAGATTGAGTATCGTTCTGTGCACTATATTACCTTGAGTGATGGCATCAATATCGCTCGACACAGGCGTCTCATCCGAGAGTTTCACCACATCCTTATAATAGAACTTCACGGGGCAGGCACAATAATCCATCAGCGCCGAGGCTGAGAGATTCGCACCGCTACCCTTCTTCTTAAACTGTTCAAGGCGCTTCATCACATTCACATTCTTCACCACTTCGTCGGAATTGGAGGCCCGATGAGAAGTATTAAAGACATAATTACGGTGCATAGCATAACCTTGAGCATAGAGCAAGTCGAGTTGGAGCAAGAAACGGCTCTTGCCGCCGGACCTCATGCCATCGCCGACACGGGCATCATAGATCAGCGTCACATCCTCGGCGCGCGAGATAAGCCGATAGAAATAATAGGCATACAATTCCTCGGCACGCGAAGAGAGGGGCAGGCCATATCCTCGACGCAGCGTTTCGGGGATAAACGTGCGGCGACTCGAAGCGCGAGGCATCACCTTATCATTCATCGAGAGGATGATCAGATGCTTGAAGTCGAGAGCACGCGTCTCGAGGAGTCCCATAATCTGGAGTCCCTTGAGGGGCTCTCCCTCGAAATTGATCTTCTCGCCGGCGATGAGGCGATCGATCATATAGAACACATTGTCGGGGAGTATGTTCACCTTATATTGATGCACACATTGACTCAGGCGGTTCAGCGCCATACGATAGCGCTCGATCTGCAACTGCTCGATGTTGGCATTGACCACAGCGAGTGCGGCATTTGACATGCCCAAAGAGTCATAGATCAGTGTCAAAACTCGGTTGATATAATCCACCACATCGTCGAATGAAGCCTTCTCAGGGAGGGGTCGGAAGAGAGTGTCAAGTTGCTCATTGCGCTTCTTGATCGCCTCCGGATCTTTAACTCCTTTGCCATCTTCCGGCATCCGGACATCTTCGACGGAAACGAATCTGAGGTGTCGCTCTGCGATGTCGCTATTGATCATATTGGCGGCATCGCTACCGATCACCGACTGCACCAAGGGGTGGGTGATCAGCACGCTGAAATCATCGAAATAATAACCGAACGTTCCCCCTTTTAACTTCCTGCGGCGCGAATGGAGACGTCGCAAGTGATAGATGAAAGAGGCTATGGAGGTATATCTCATCGAATATCCCATGGTGAGGTTGACACTCTCTAACTCGTCGGGGAGGGAATATAACAGAGGCATCAACAGCGACTCGTCGGGCACGACCACGGCTACATTGGCGGCATCGATGACCTGACGATCCACCTTATCCATCCACTCCCGGATGGTGAGGGCGGCGATCTTGGTCTGCGCCACATTCGAGGGGGATGCGGCGATAGTCATCGACTTCGGCATCTCCGACACGTTGCTCTGTTCGACGAACTCTCTGCCCCACTCCGGCATGGGGAAATGCTGCATATTGCGTTGCAGACTGATAGTGGCGGGATTGGATACATTTGACTCCGCAGAGAGAATAGGCCCGGTGGCATCCCAGAAGAAATCGGCAACCGACATACCCTGCTCATCGGTCATTCCCTTGAGGAGATCGAAGATGCGAGCCTCAGTGGTGGATAGCATATTAAAGCCCACCACCACTATATGCTTCCAGGGAAGAGCGTCGAAGCCCTCTTTCTCCACGCGCTCACGCGCCTCGCGGAAGATGGTGCCCTGAAGGGAGAGGGAATCCTTCTCAAGATCTTGCTTCAACCCCGTATATAGAGCGGGGAGCAACTCCCAGAGCTCGATGAAACGGCGCTTGACTTCCGACTCCTCCCCTTGGCGAGTGTGACGCCAGAAAGCCTCTACGTCATCCACCTGCGGATAATAGCCGAAATAGCGTTCGATCACCTCCTTCTGCTCCTCGGTAAGGTAATTCGCCTCTATCTCACGAAAATCCTTGACATTGCGGAAAAGATCTGCAGCCGACACGTCGAATTGATCGATCTCGCTGAAATCATTGACCAAGATCTCACCCCAGGGGGCAAAATGGTCGAAATCGGCAGCAAGAGCCTCCGTAGCGGAGGGCTTGGCGGAAATCAGATCGACATATATATTGTATAGGCGGAAGAGGGAGTCGAGACGCGTAGCCGGACGCCGCCCGCTGATGGTCGACATGAACTCTGCCACATCCATCACATCGGGGGCGAGCAAGACGCGATCGCCCAAATTTTCCGCCATGCTCTTCAAGAAGAAAGAGGTGCTTCGCTTATTAGGGAAGAGAAAGCAATATTGCGACATATCATCATAATGCGACAGACATGCCTGAGCCACAGCCTCAAGGAAGGTTAAAGAAGACATAAGAGCGTGTTCTATTAATAAGAAAATGAAAAATAATTGCTAAAATAGGTAAAAAAAAGTATCTTTGCAATTGAATTGTTCGTTATATTTATAGAACGATACATTTTAGGGAGCATACTCTCGAATTTATCGCTTATAACCGACGAGCAAGCCTCAAGATAGGCTCTACAGGACTAATCAAAACGATCGACAGTGAAATTCAGAGACATTCCGGGACATAATCAGATCAAGCAAGATCTGCACACTCTGGTGGACACGGGGCATGTGCCGCATGCCTTAATGTTGTCGGGGCCGGCAGGCACGGGCAAGATGATGCTGGCTCGCGCCTACGCTCAGTATCTACATTGCGAATCGCCCGAAGGGGGCGAACCCTGTGGCAAGTGCCGCAGCTGCCGATTGCATCAGGAGCTGAATCATCCGGACTTGCATTTCATCTTCCCTATTGTCAAGAGTGAGAAGATGAAATATTTGGTTTCGGCAGACCGCATCGAGCCATGGCGCCATATGATCACCGACTACCCCACGATGCCGGAAGAGAAATGGCTCGAACTGCTCGAGGCGGGCAATTCGCAAGTCAGCATCTTTGTCAATGAGTCGGAAGATATCGTCTATGCCGACTCCTTTCCTCCATACGCATCGCGCCACAAGATATTCCTGATATGGAAGCCGGAGAAGATGCGTCTTGAGGCTGCCAACAAGCTTCTGAAGGTGCTGGAAGAGCCCTCGGAGGGCACCATCTTCATCTTGGTGAGCGACAATGAGTTGCAGGTTCTTCCCACGATCTTCTCGCGTGTACAGCGATTCAAAGTAGGACGTCTCTCCGACCATGAGATCGGAGAATATCTCACCGCCAAATATGGGCTCTCGTCCCAAGATGCCGCGCGCTATGCCCCCCTCTGCGGTGGCAGTCTGATCGCCGCCGACGAATATGGCGGCCATGACGGCGAGAACGAGCAATTCTTGACGCTCTATCAGGAGGTGATGCGCATGGCATACGCCAAGAAGGTGGCGAAGCTCAAGGATATCGCCGAGCAGGTGGCAGGATTCGGCCGCGAGAAGATCAGACGATTTCTGGGCTATGTGTCGCGCATGGTTCGCGAGAATTTCATCTACAATATGAAGATAGCCTCGCTCTCAGCCATGACTCCCGAAGAGGAAACATTCTCACAGCGATTCTCACCATTCATCAACTATCATAACATCGAAGACTTCGCCGCTGAGACCGACCGTGCTCGTCGCGATGTGGAGCGAAATGCCAATTCGCGCCTCGTGCTCTTCGACTATTTCCTATACTGCATCATCTTGTTGCATCGCAAAGCAACCTGATCGGCAATCTACATAAGACATAAAATCAAATCATTAACAACCCAACATAACCAATAGAAACGATGAAACCTACACTGTTTATTCTGGCTGCCGGCATGGGTAGCCGCTATGGAGGTCTGAAGCAACTCGATGGGCTGGGGCCTTCGGGAGAGACCATTATGGACTATTCAGTCTACGATGCACTGCGAGCCGGCTTTGGCAAGATCGTGTTTGTGATCCGCCATGATTTTGAGCAGGAATTTCGCGAGAAGATTATTTCGCGCTATGAAGGGCATGTGCCGGTAGAGGTAGTGTTCCAGGATCTCAACAATCTGCCGGAGGGATTCACCGCCCCGGAGGGACGCACCAAGCCTTGGGGCACAGGTCACGCCGTGCTGATGGGCAAGAATGTAATCCGCGAGCCTTTCGCCGTGATTAATGCCGATGACTATTATGGTGCGGAGTCTTTCCGTGTGCTTGCCGATTTCCTTACCTCTGTGGCAGGCAAGAGCAATACTTACGGCATGGTAGGTTTCAATATCAGCAATACGCTGAGTGAGAATGGCGGCGTGTCGCGCGGATATTGCAAGGTCGACGAGCAGGGCTATCTCACCGACGTCACCGAGTGCCATGGCATCGAGCGCAAGGATGGCAAGCTGATCCATGTGCTCGCCGACGGCTCGGTGGCAGATTTCCCAGAGAATGCCAGCGTGTCGATGAATATGTGGGGCTTCACTCCCGACTATTTCCAATATAGCGAAGAGGCTTTCGTCGAGTTCCTCAAGGTAAATGGCAAGGAGTTGAAGTCGGAGTTCTATATCCCCAGCGTGGTCAATGACCTGATCAAGCAGGGGAAGATAACCCTAAAGGTAGAGAAGACGACATCTCGCTGGTTTGGCGTGACTTATGCCGCCGATCGCGATGCCACCGTAGCTGAGTTCAAGCGTCTGGTGAATGAGGGTGTCTATCCTTCGCCTCTCTTCTAAGAGCGCGTTCCTTAAATTTTTATTAACGAACAAACGAAAAGGAATGAAAGAAAAAATATTGGTGACCGGTGGCACAGGCTATATCGGGTCGCATACCACAGTCGAACTCTTGGCCGCAGGCTATGACGTGGTGATCATCGACAATCTGTCGAACTCCAATATCGGAGTGCTCGACGGCATCGAGGCAATAGCAGGACACCTTCCTGATTTCGTGGAGGGTGACTGCACGGATGTCGAGACGCTCCATCGTCTTTTCAAGGAGCACCCCGGCATCACCGGCATCATCAACTTTGCCGCATCCAAGGCTGTCGGAGAGTCTATCCACAAGCCACTGCTCTATTATCGCAACAACCTTATGTCGGTGTGCAACCTCTTGGAGCTGATGCCGCAATATGGCGTGAAGGGCTTCGTGTTCTCATCGAGTTGCACCGTCTATGGCGAGCCGGATAAGAATCCTATCGACGAGACAGCCCCCATCAAGCCGGCGACATCACCCTACGGCAATACCAAGCAGATCGCCGAGGAGATCATCAGCGACTATGTTCACTCCGGAGCACCGATCAAGAGCATCTTGCTTAGATATTTCAACCCGATCGGAGCGCATCCGACGGCGCTGATCGGCGAATTGCCGGTAGGAGTGCCGCAGAACTTGGTGCCTTATCTCACGCAGACAGCTGCCGGCATCCGTCAAGAGCTCACCGTGTTTGGCGATGACTATAACACTCCCGACGGCTCATGCATCCGCGACTATATCGATGTCAACGACTTGGCGAAAGCGCATGTAGTGGCAATGGATCGCATCTTGCATCGTGATGACACCGAGAGTATCGAAGTCTTCAATCTCGGCACAGGTCGGGGTCTCTCCGTGCTCGAACTGATCCGCGCCTTCGAGGCAGCCACCGGAGTGAAAGTGCCTCACAAGATCGGGCCGCGTCGCGAAGGAGACATCGAAAAGATCTGGGCAGACCCTGCCAAGGCCAACAACGTATTAGGCTGGAAAGCGGAAGCTCTGATCGAAGACACCATGCGCCACGCCTGGGCATGGCAATGCCACCTGAAAGAGACAAACGTCTAAACCATCAAGAATTAGCAAGAGACGCCCGATGAGGCGTCTCTTGCTATTATATTTCGTTCCTTTTTTATTTGGTGGTGGTGGGTTATGGGACTTGAATGCGTTGGGAGGTGGTGCCTTGGACGCTCCAAACGCCGAGGCCTCCCTGTATGTTGCCTCGTAGAGAATGTGCGGAGTTCAGGAACTGTGATGCTCCGAACATCACAACATTGTCATACGATTTCCAAAACTCATATACCTCCTCGGTGACCCTGCACAGGGTTATCTCAAGATTATCCCCTACCCGGAGTTGAGGCACAAAGGATTGTCCTTCCAACTTATTTTTCGGATTGAAGAGGGGGATGCTGATCGTTTTACCCGGCTCTTCCGCCTTGTATACTCCCATCATCGTGGGGAGCGGACGACTGCGCTCGTCGACATTACCCATCGTGACATAGTAATATGCCGGCGTATCTTCCGGACTGATAAATGTCAGTTCGCCGCTTCGAAGAGTGTCGTTATCCTCGATCGGCGAGAATGTAATCGACTGAATAGGTGTGGGTGGCAACATCCGACACTCCGCGCTGGCATACAGGTCTTCATACTCTGCTACAATCCGATAGGTCTTGCCTACCTCCCCCTTCATCTTGTTGGTGATATATCGATATGGAGGCATATATTCAAACTCCGGATCTCCGGTGAGTATCACCTCATTCTCCCCATCCGAAATCGTAACCTTGCCCCATCTTATCACCTTGTCGGCTATCGTAACATCCTTCTCTTCTGGCGAAACCGTAGCTGTAAAGATTACTTCAGGATATTCGTCAGTACCAATCCAACCCTCTATCACAGGCATCACCGGCTGATAAGTCAGGTCACTGCTACAACCAGCCGCAAGCAAGACTACCCCGGCAGCTATCAGAAACTTACCATATATCATCTTCTTAACTCCTCTATTTCAAAACTTTATCGTATAACTCACCGATGGAAAAAATCGATATAACGAATAGACCCTCTTTACCCCGAAAGTCCCCTTCGAGGCATCGAAGAAATAACTCATTATCTCCAAGTTCTTATGTCCGTAGGCATTGATCAGCGACACGTTGACCAGGTGCTCCAACTGATGATTACCTACTTTTGAGGTCGTTTTCCATGTTGCCGATAAGTCAAGTTGATGGATAGCCGGGAAGAGAGCCGAGTTCTGCCTACCATACTCGGTGACAATATTGCCGGCAATCATGTATAACATTTTGGCTGGCGTATAGGGACGTCCCGTAGAGTATCTGAAAACTGCTCCGAACTCCCAATGCCGATTGAGCGAATACACCAGGTCGGCATTCAAAGAAAACCCGGGATCGGAAATGGCTCGGAAATATTCATTTGTCACTCGATCTCGCCTCCTCGCCATGCCATAACTGCCACCTACCACAGCTCGGAACTTCCCTACCGCCAGGTTAGTGTTAAATCGGACACCCCAGTTATAGCCATTATAATTGCTGATACAAGAGACCGGATCATAGTCAGCGTCCAGCATCTCCAAGATTTGACCGACATATTCCGGCTCGTTGCGCACTATCTTGTAATAGGCAGTCACCGAAAATGAGAGAGCGGATACCCTTCCGGTATAATCCAATTCAAAATTATAGGAGGATTCTCCCGGCAGTCCCCGCCGCGAAGAGATCCAGAAATCGCTGGCAAGGCCGATCTGAGAGAACCCGACTTGATGTAGGTATTGCGAATATCTACCGAAATGGGCACTGATTTGCCCCGGGCCTAAATCCATGGAAAGGGTCAGACGCGGATCGGGTGACAGCGACTTATAGCCGTCAGAGTTGCAAAAAAGCATCGCCGACAATCCGGCATCCAAGCTGAAACGATCGGCAAAGGGGATATTGACATCAGCATAGATCCTCGCTTCGCAAGGATGCAGATTCCCTCTCACGGGAGTAGCCCGATCTTCCTCAAATCCGGTCACCGCCACTCTGCCGACATCCTCAAAATAGGCGTTGAGCTCATAGCCATAACCCATCTTGATGCTATTATCCTTGAGCCAGGTGACGATATCTCCCGACGCACCGATCATAAAGAGGTCGGAGGGCATCTTCATCGATGCTTGCGGCAGGATGATGCCGAATCGGTTGCGAAACCCCGACCAATATAGGCGGTGGGTCATATCATGATTGCCACGATGATGCCATGAAAGAGAGGCCTGGTAATTTCCCCAGGTCAGATGATTGTCCATCGCATAATTGATGTCGCTATACTTGAGACGGTCTTCACTAAGGAACGCATTGAACGTCAGCGCATTGATATCGTCGATAAGCCATCGGGTCGTAAGATTGGCATCCCAAAACCGATAATTAATATCAGAATCTTTCCCCTTCAGCCATTTGCCATATATCTCGTCAATATATGATATTCTGCCCGATGCCCTTATCTCCACTTTCCCGGCTATCGGAATCTTTAGAGTGATTGCCGAAGAGGTCATGCCGACATTGGCAACTCCCGAGAAATCGCGGCAGACTGCGGCACCGGTATCGAAATCGACCATCGAGCCTAAGCGTGCCGGCATGGCGGCATGATGGAATCCCCTCTCGAAATTCATCCTCTCGAAGTGAGGCCCATTGAACGTCGAGAAGATACTCCCGAAACGGTAAGGGAAAAACACAGGCACTCCATCTATGCGGAATAATGACTGCGACGGGGTGTTGCCATCGATCATAAATCCAGAACCATAATCGCCAACAGTACGTACACCCGACAGGAGTTTCAGCTGGTTGAGGGGGTCAGCCTCCCCCATCACTCTGATGCCGGACAGGAATGAATCGGGATCATAATCCACCGAACCGCCGCGCCGTATATTCTTATTCTGAAAGGCACTCACCTCCACCTCCTGAAGCGAAGTCGAGAGTGTATCTTCCACCTCTTGCCCTCGGAGTGGGAAGGTAAGGGTGACAAAAAAGAGGAACAGCCCCGAAGGGATTACCTTTAAGGCTGTTCCATGAGACATATCGTATATAATCGCTTGTAGTCTCAACCTACTTTCTTACGCTGTTCCAAACAGATCTATACTTACGAGTGAGGCTATACCAGCTATCTTCGACACTTGTGAAGCCTTTCTCGAAATAGTCTGCCACGAAATAGGTAGTGCCATCAGGGAATACCAACTGAGGCTCGATATCGCAATCGCCATAATATTTATCTTTGGTATAATCCCAAGAGAGTCTTGCCTGCTCGGTCTTCTTGTTGTTGTATCTTACGATAGCATTGATGTTGGCATTAAGTGTGCTGACAAAAGACTTTGCCTCTCTCTCATCTTCAGCCCAGAGGCCGAGAGCATCCCACATATCAATGCCCCAAGTCATGGTGGCATCCACGCTAACCTTGTCGATCACTGTGGCAGTAGCCTCGCCATTGGTAAAGAGTTGAGATACAGCCATCTCTTGATCTTTGCCATCATCGAAATATTTGTCGTAGAAAGTAATGTCACACAGGTGATTGCCGGTGGCGGTAGCTTGTGAAGTAGCGAAATTCTTACCACCCACAGTTGTAGTAACTGATTCTGTCACCTTGGTGTCAGTGCCTGACACCTTGGAAGTAGCGACTATGTTGGCAGCGGTTACAGCAACATCAATAGAGAAGTTGTGACCTGCAACATCGATCTTGGAGTTCAATATGACAGAGGCTAATTGAGTTCCATTCTCAGTAAGCGATACAGTCACAGAAGTGGGGAGTCTGAAGTCAACGTTATATCTCTCATCTTCGCTGTAATAATAATCATCATCTTCCATTGTGATAGAGAAGCTACCCTCGGAATACTCTGACGAGCCGGTGACCTTGAGTTCGCATGCCTCACCCTCATAATTGTTGAAGCGGAACACAATGTCATTGCTATTGCCCACTCTCTTCCACTCTTCGTTGCGTTCGAAGGCTTCATAGATACCTTTGAATTGGTCGAAATCAAGATTGTAGATATACTCGACAGTCGCACGTGTCATGCCGCTGCCATCGCCACGAGTCGCTGAGCGCGAGAGGTCATTGGCGAAACGTCTCTCGTCATAACGATCATCTTCGACATCGAAGTTTTCAGGCAATTCATAGTCGCCATACACGTCAGCGAAGTATGAGCAGAGCTCTACCAGGTCTCTTTGATCATTAGGATTGAGCATAGCCATAGCTTCATTGGCTGTTTGCTCCAAGAATGCTTTGCTCTGGGTGGGAGTCATCTGCTCCATTGTGCCGGAACCTTCTGACAGATCTGTCAACTTGTCATCATCATCCTTACATGACACGAGGCTTACGGCAAGCATACCCACCATAAGACATTTAAAAGTAGAATGTTTCATTGATAAACACAAAAGCCTATCGACTCACTTCATAAGCATTAAGTTAGTATTAGAAAACAGAAAAGCGTGAGAGTCCATACTATCTGCTCGCTCCACCTTCCGAGGCTCTGGTATGCCCTTCACTGCCGAACGAGCAAACCTGCAGAAGCCTCACGCAAATATGAAATATGCACTCGAGATGATACTCTCGCATCATCTGCAAAGATATAACATATCCACAGGCATCTACTGTTTGCCCCATTCTTGACAGTGAATGAAATTTACCAGATTTCGGAAAGTCAAGAAAGAGCGCTTAGTAAACGCTTTCATTTATTTAGACCGACCCACCCACAGAATCCCGACCGGGCTTCTGCAAGCGATCCGTCGCAAAGTTACAAAAAATTTCGAAACCGCAACAACATAACACAAAAAAATTTTTTTGAGAGATTTCCGATATTCTCAAAATTATTAGAACGCACTCTATAGCCAAAAATAATTCAGATATTTTATTTGTCAAGGGATAAAATCGGTCATACAGGGTATGGAAGTGATCTATTATTGGAGTTTCGTTGTGGTATTTTGTAAATTCGTGTGGAAGATTTTGATTATCTTTGCGTATTCATCGATTTTCTACCATTTTTGAAACACCTTTTTTCGGAGAGCGTTCTATGGATTATCATCGTAAATTGAGCGGCGTGCTGCGCGAGCGTGCAGCCGTCGGAGAGGATCACATATTGGAGAAGGCTATCGCTTACGCCCGGAGCGTCGCCGCCGTCGAATGTGCCATGGCGGTGGTGAGCGACATCGGCCGCAATCGCAGCCATATCTTCACCGGCGAGTTCGGCAAGTCACTCGGCCTCGAGGGCTATGATTATGAGGATTCGATATGGGAGGAGGGAATACTCTCACTGATGTCGGACGAGGAGGTGGAGGAGAAGATCATCACCGAGTTGCAGTTCTTCCACTTCATCCGCCACACGCCCCCTCATCTGCGCGAGCATTTCCATCTGCTCTCGAAGTTGACTTTCCTCACCCCCGACGGGCGCCGACAGGAGGTGATGCACCGTATGTATTATCGTTTTGACGCCACCCGCGAGCACCTCGTGTTGGCGATCTGTGTGTATTCGCCGATGGCAGTAGACTTCGCCGCCAAGGGCTATGCTGTCGATTCGCGCACCGGCATCAAGGAGGATCTGTCAGCATCAAGCGATGGCATACTCTCCCGACGTGAGCGACAGGTGCTCTCAATGGTGGATCGTGGCATGACCAGCCATGAGATAGCCGAAGCTCTGCACATCAGCAAGAACACCGTGAGCCGACACCGCCAGGAAATCCTCGCCAAACTGCAAGTCAAGAACTCGCCCCAAGCCATCCGCCTCGCCAAGCTGATGGGCATAATCTAAGAAATGCGTTCCTTAGAGCGCGTTCCTTAATTACATAGGATTATTTCAATTATCCACACCTCCCCATAAACCATTATTATCCGTCTAAATCGTCAAAAAAAATAACGATTTAGACGGATAATAACGAATTTTATTACTAAATTTGCACCAAAACCAAGTTATACGGCTATGCTAATCGGTAGAGAAGAAGAAATAAAATTACTGCACGAAGCTTACGATTCAGCAGAATCGGAGTTCGTGGCTATATATGGGCGCCGAAGGATCGGCAAGACCTACCTTGTGAGAGAAACTTTTCAAGGGAAATTCACTTTCTCCCACTCCGGCGTGGCAAAACTCCCCACCCCTAAGCAGTTGCATGCCTTCTACAACTCTCTTGTGGAACAAGGCTACAAGCCGACTCGGATTCCGACGAATTGGCTTGAGGCATTCCACTATCTTTCTATGTGTCTGACGGAAAGATCTGAGAAGAAGAAAGTCGTCTTCCTCGACGAACTCCCTTGGATGGATACGCATAAATCTGACTTCCTCCCCGCTTTCGAACACTTCTGGAACAATTGGGCTTCGGCAAGAAAAGACATTCTGCTTATCGTCTGTGGGTCTGCCACTTCTTGGATCATCAATAAGATTGTCAATAATCACGGAGGCCTTCACGATCGTCTCTCTTATAGCATCAAGCTAAACCAATTCTCATTGAGCGAATGTAAAAAGTATGCCGAATCGATGGGCGTTAAGATGTCTCAACAGCAGATCGTCGAGGCTTATATGGTGTTCGGTGGCGTGCCTTATTATTGGAGCAAGCTGAATAAGAAATTTTCTCTCGCTCAGAATATCGACCGAATGTTTTTCGTAGAAAATGCTATCTTCGAAAATGAATTTGACAACCTATACTCCTCTCTATTCCGTAAACCGGAGCCATATATCAAACTGATCGCGGCATTAGGCAAGAAAAAAATCGGTATGACACGCGAAGAACTCTCCGCACACACCGGTATAGCCCAAAATGGGAATATGAGTAAATATCTTAGTGAGCTGACAGCCTGCGGCTTCATCCGCAGCTATACTCCATACGGCAAGCAATCCAAATATGCCGTTTATCAGCTGATTGACAATTACACTCTATTCTATTATAGATTTCTCGCCTCCAAGAAAATCAAAGAAGAAAATTACTGGATAAAAAGTCAGAACACTACTACCTATCACAACTGGTGTGGCTTGGCTTTCGAACGAGTATGCCTACTTCACATCCGTCAGATTAAGAAGGCCTTAGGCATATCTAATGTTATAAGCAATGAATATTCTTGGCGGACACCTCCATACGCCGATCTGCCGGGCGTGGAAATCGATCTTCTAATCGATCGAGCAGACAAGGCTTTCAATCTCTGTGAGATGAAATATACCACCGGCAAATTCACTATTGACAAGAAATATTCGGAGGTGTTGCGAAACAAAGTACAACGACTTTACGACGTAACCAAGACACGCAACTCCGTGTTTCTCACCATGATATCTGCCAATGGCCTCAGCGCCAACGCCTATGCCAACGACATAGCCTACACCCTGACATCCGACGACCTATTCGACTAAAACCGACTTCCACGAGAGCATACTCTTATAAAATAAAAGCGAACTCATACCCTATTCGCCCCCAACACCTGCACCCCATAAATCACCACACCAGCCCCCCGAAACCAATATTATCCGTCTAAATCGTCAAAAAAAATGACGATTTAGACGGATAATATTGTGTTTAATCAGCCAAAATTCCTCAAAGGCTCCACCGAAGCCCCCTTAATCAAACTACTAAGAGCGCGTTCCTTAAATTTTTTGGGCCGTAGAGGTCGTAGCCTTGAGTCGATTTTGATTACTTGCTGTAAGGAGCATACGTACGTATGTGACTGAAAGCAAGTAATCAAAAGCGGCCAAGGATACGAGACTCAGGTTACTTAAACGCTCAAACGATTTTCGGAATCATAATTTATAATTAACATTTCGTTAACACTACTCTATAAAAAAGTTAAAATGACAATAAAAATCTGCAATAGATATAGTTACCTTTGTCCGGATCTTTTTGGCATATTTCGAAACTCACATCGGTTACAA
>JBJEKI010000037.1:0-19392 GCA_051878555.1 Lepagella sp.
AATCTGCTCAAAAATATCCGCCTCTACGACCCCAAAAATTTAAGGAACGCGCTCTTAATTTTTATCACTTAAAAAAACAAAAGAATGAAACATATTTGGGTTTTGGCTTTTGTAGCTTTATTGCTTTGCGAATGCAGCAAAGATGATACTTCAAATTATTCGGATGTATGGAGTGGCTTTTATGAGAAACACTTCACCGGCGCATCAGAGAATTTTAAATGGACTGAATATGGTGATTATTTTGGTTATATGGATTGGACTCACTCTATCAAAGAGGGTGAATTTGTCGAGTTTAGCGACCTTGTCGATAATAGCATAACCATAAAGACAGGAAGTGAAGAAACAAAATATTTTGATCTTGCAGACGTAGCCGATGGCAAAATCCGGAAGACCTTGTTATGTCCCTATTCACCCTACTTCCTATATAAAGAGACATCCGTAGAACTTGAACTCTCCCAAAACACGGATGGTTACTATACATATTTCACCGGCAAGAAATATCTTGATAATGAGATTGGTGTCGAGATTACGGGTAAGATATACAAAAACAACCTCATCATACACAGAGATATTTATGGCCCTTTGTATTTGGAGAGGAGTTTTACATGGTATAACGATTGCGACGTAAACAGCAATGATAATCATATAAGAAAAACGCTAAGTGCTCACATGATATGTAGCGCTTATAAGTTTGACACATCATCTATGAAATGTAGCCAATCGCCTATCTTGATGGATATGGAATCTTCGTCATGGGCTAAAGAAGATATTAGCAATTTAATAGCAAAGCCTGAAGACTTCTTTCAATTATTGATGGCCATGCCGATATTGAAAGCATCAGACTTCGGGGTGATGCAAAGTTCTACATTTGATTACATTTCCACAGAACGTTTATTTAGGGCACTATTCTGCTGTATATACAAAAAGGCGATTGACATAGACTATGAATATTGTTCAATTACCGGTGATGGCCATTATCAAAATTATCCAACTAACACCTTTGCAATAATCGCCAAACTAAATAGCGACAACGCCAAAGTATGTGTTGATGCGAGTAAGCTATTTGGAAGTATAGGAAGCGAAAGAGCCAAGCTATTTGCACAGCTAATAGATATTCTGATACCGGAAAATGAGTGTTATTTTGAAATGGATTACAGTCTCACCAAAGGAAGTAATCGAGAATTAACGCTTTATCTAAAGGATGAGGAGGCATCTCAAAAGATTTTGGCAGAGATAATACTTCCACTTATGATCCAAAATCGTCAAAAGATTAAAGAATATATCAGTTGTGAACCTCGGCTGTCAGCGCATAGTAAGACATTATGTGAAGCGGTGGATCGGTTAGAAGATATATTCGAATCGACGACACGTCTTCGATTAGGGTATAAGATGGTAGAATCTGCGTCAGAATTTCTAAATTCCCAAGAAGCTGCTGAAGCCATCTGGCAAACAGACGAATTTGAGTAAGAAGCAGAAAGCCCGGAGGGAATTTGGGGACACTTCCGGGCATTCTTATATTTGTGGGATCCGATTTTATTCGAACTCGGGGGAATGCCAGATGGTGGAGAGTATATCTTTACTCTTGGGATAACAGAGCATGCGATAGCCGAGAGTCAGGTCGGTGGTGCCGGCGTAGATTTCCTCGAGGCGGTCTACTGCTGAACAGAGTGTTTCGGCATGCAGAGACAGTTTGGTATCTTGGCGGATGTAGTCCTTGATCGCTTGTCTGTTTTCTACGAGCATCGGCATAATCAGATAGTTAATCAGATGACGTGCCGACTCCTTCTCCTTGAAGGATAGCGTCATTGTCTTGAGGGCTTTATCCGGATCGACAGCTTGGCGGTCGCTCAACTGATATTGAAGGTCAAAATAGCATCTCTCCTCCGGAAGCAGCGATTGCAATACATTGGCGAAAAGCATATAGGTGGAGGGGGTTTTTACATACATTATACTCTTTAACTTTTGAGGCTCTATTAAGATTCGCATTACATTTACACCCCCGTAATGCAAGCTAAACAAATCTTTGGGATAATCGATCTGTCTGCCCTCGGGGTAATATGGCATCATAATTCTTGTAAAAAATGCGTAGTGATTTCTGCCATCAAGTGTTCTTAATCCGGAGAAAAAGATACGTAAAAGTCTACCGATTGACACATATTCCGGTGTAGAATTTTCGGTAAACCCATAATCTGATGTTTTAACGACCGGGATTGCCAACAGCAGTTGAAGGAAATCGGATGGATTGGGGAAGAGAGAAGCCAAGTCACCCTCCCAATTTCTAATATTCCAGTCAATGATAAATGGAGATCTTGAGCATTTAAGTGTCGTCAGATCAAACTTAAAGTCATCGCACATCCAATACAACTCGGGGGAATTGCCATCTTCACTGACATATTCGAACAAGTAGAAATTGTCATAGTGAGTCAGATTCTTGCTTACTCTCAATCGCTGACCGACCGAGCCATGGAAAGAGATACGCATACCGAGAGCTAATTCTTTGCTACCGGAGAAAAACAATCTGCCGGATTCCTGATTTATAAAATACAGAGGCACATCGACATACTGTTGGTATACTAATGGCGAATATGTGCCATTGATTACATAATTGACCTTATTGTCAGTAATTTCAGCGAGATTAAATTTCTTATCCTCTACGCAGCCATATCGGATGGTAACGCAGGAGTCTGTAAGGCTATGAAATTCGACAAACTCGCCTGCAGCAATAGATTGAGTTGTAATCTCGCTATCAGAAGCTCCGTCAGATTCAGTCCAATAGAAATCAGTGGATTCTTTAGTAAACTGTTTACCTAAAAAATTCGACCACAACTCAGAGGGTGTTTTATTGTCGGGATTATAAGGATTAACGACATCATCGCTACAAGAATATATTGTAGCGAGCATCATAGCGACAAGAGTCACAAACGGCATGTGTTTATATCTTGTGATCTTCATAACAGTCTATATTTAAAATTGCGCTCTTGGCTTTGTCTTAAAAAATCATTACCATTGGTTTTCAACGAGGCGATAGCCGAGGGTTAGGTCAGTGGTGGCGGCGTAGATTTCCTCGAGGCGGTCTACTGCGGAGCAGAGTGTCTCAGAGTGGGCGGAAAGTTCGGCATCTTGGCGAATGTAGTCCTTGATCGCCTCTCTGTTCTCGATCAATAGAGGGAGGATCACATACTCCATGATATTGCGGGAGTGTTGCGGATCCGTAAGGGTCATGAGGAACTCGCGCTCCTTGGTATGATCGTTGAAATCACAATCGATCAACTCATATTGCATCTCGAAATAGCACTTCTCTTCCGAGAGAAGAGAGCGGAGAAGATTGGCATAGAATTGTATTTTGGGTTGGGCATAGAAATTTTTGAAGAATTGATAGGCATCTATGGTGCAACACAAATTTTGCGAATCCATCTTTGATAATATTAATGCATTCTCACCTAAATTACCCCCATACTGAATATCATTCAATCTAAAGACATTGGTAAGATAGCCATTTTTATCTCTTAGCGCATCTTCTCGTTCATAAATAGAAACGAATGTCGAACTGATTACATCCAAGATAGAGACAGGGTTATCCGGATCTCGATGCATAAATTCATAATCTTCGGGCGTCAGTATCTTCGCAGAGAGCATCAGTTGCAAAAAGTCTGAAAGATCGGGCATTGCGGATATAAGTTCACCCTGCCAGCCTGTAGATCGCCACTTGGCAATAGCGGGAGAAGTTATACACTTCAGACTCGTCGCATCGTACTGAAAAGGAGAGCGACTCCAACTCATTAGAAGATGACTTGACGAATCGCCTCTATATTTTCGAAGAGGAGGAAGTGGTGAATTGTATCCCGTATACTTGGAAATGTTGATATAGTCATATACATGACCGTCATAACTGATATAACAGCCATATTCATCAGTATACTTTCCGTTGAAATAGCAGGCGGCGCTTTGGGGCTCGTATCTGAATTTTAGTTGCGCCTCGCAATCGGGATGATGAACGAAAATCGAATAGGGACAAGCTATGAGCTGATTGGCCTTGTGGTCTGTTACATCGGCAAGGTTAAAATATGTGCGATAGTCGCAACCATATTTTATCGTGATGCAGGTGTCAGTCATATTCTTAAACTCAACATACTCACCCTCTCTAATGTGATATTTTTCAGAATAAGTTTCATAATAGTCATTGAGATAACGAGTCCAGACGAACGTATTAGACTCTGAAGTAAAGTGCATACCGTCGAATTTCTTCCAACCGACATTCTTCTCATTATCATAAGGATCCACCACATCGTCATGACAAGAAGATGTGAGAAAAGCCAATAAAGTCATTAGAAACATTGTTGCTTTTTTCATAGTTATTGCTTTTTTAATAGTATTATAAAATAATCTATATATCATTAACGTTCATTTTGTGTATTTATTTCAATAAAACCTACTATTATGGAAAACAGACCTTTTATTTCACCCGCACCTCCCGGTAGAATTGCAATCGTTTGCAATAGCCCGGAAAACGCCAACGTATACAAAAAGGCGTTAGAGGAAATACCACAAAGTTTTACCGAATCTAAAAAAAAGGAAACCGAACTAAATCTATTCAACGAAGATGCTTTCCGCTCGGCAATAGAATGTGGATTCAATGTATTGATTTATCCCGGATCAGATCTTCCATCCGACAATCAATGGCTAAGATCTGCTCAAAGTG
The DNA here is from genome assembly GCA_051878555.1 of Lepagella sp. Classification (GTDB taxonomy): domain Bacteria; phylum Bacteroidota; class Bacteroidia; order Bacteroidales; family Muribaculaceae; genus Lepagella. Next base: position 4,700 of record JBJEKI010000037.1, read on the forward strand.
CTCTTGAATTGTGCTCAAAGCTTGGTGTAAAACTGATCATTAACTCACCGATCCTATGTTATGAGAAGAAATATGAGGAAAGACCGGCGTTTGCTAAGGGTTGGCCGGCTTCATATGTATCTCAACTTATGAATCATCCCGCTCTCGGAGGATGGCTTATTAAAGATGAGCCACTGTATTACAATTGGAATAAACCTTTCTATTATTTTACCGGTAAAGTTGGCAATACGAATAAGGTCTTTTTGCCCGAAGAAGCGAATAGTGCCGGAATCGAATTAACCAAGAAGGAGTGTCACGATATTGTAACCAATAATTTCAATGTTATTTCTGCCGTTGACAAGCAACATATGATTTTTATGAATCTTGCTGCCAGTTACGGGAAGGAATGGATTGGGCTGAATAGTTCTTATAAGGCTTACTTAGATTAGTATGAGGCTGTGTTTAGGCCACCATTGTGGATGTTCGACTTGTATCCTATTAGATCAAAAATCGTTGATGGAAGAATAGACTATTCTGTTGACACATACACACTGGAATCTTTTCTCGACACTTTTTATAAAAAAGCAAAAGAGTCCGATCGTCCATTTTGGGCACATTGTCTCTGTTTAGCCCACGATACAAATGGAGCATCATATCCACTTCCGACAGTCGGTATGATGAGATTTGAGTCCTTTTGGGCATTAGCATTAGGAGCTCAAGGCATTGTATTTTGGAGATATAAACAAGAGTATTCTATTATCGACAAGCCCATAGAAAATTCTCAGGGTTCAAATGATCCTAATAACCCCATGACTGAAAGGACGCCTATTTTGAACAAAGAGGTTGGACCGTTGAATGTATATGGAGAAAAAACTCCTATTTGGTATTACGTTCAACAAGTCATCACGGAGATCAAGAATCACAATCACATCTTTTATAAGTGTGAGGTGCTCAAGCACTGTTTGTGTCATGGTAGCACCGGAAACCTTGAAGGATATGGAGCTCTTATAAATATGACACCATACGGTCAAGGTGTTCTGATCTCTCATATCAAGACTCCGGACTTCAATTTCGTGGATGAAAACGAACCGACCTACGATAAGTATATTGTTATCGTAAGTTGCGATCCTCTTCGAGAGCAGAAAGTAGATTTGACCTTCAAGCCTGAACCACAAGGACATGGTGGAGCTACTGTTTATAAGAACCTTTTCCCGATGGTTACTAATTGGGAAGATGCAGAATTTGATGTCGTGGAGAACCCCGAATCCGGCACAAGTTCAACCAGCGTAACAATAACCTTGGAAGAGGGTGGATACACAGTTCTCAAAGATCTAACGTAGGTGATAGCCGAGGATAAGGTGGGTGTCGGAGTGTTGGGACTATAGGAGGTGGGAGATTTGGTCTTCGGTTAGGATGGTGAAGACTTTGTTGCAGTTGGGGGTTAGCGCCGGGTCGGGGAGTGCGAGCAGGGATGCTACTATGTTTTCCATTTCGCTCACCGAGAGTTTCTGACCTCGGCAGATGGCGGCAGATCTTGCCATGATAAGTGCCATCCTCTCTTGGATAGACTCGTGGATATTACCCTCCTTGCCATAATTGGCGGAATCGTCGGAGACAGAATCCAAAATTCTCAACACGACATCATGAGGATTGCCCTTACCGAGCATGGTGGGCATCGACGAGACGCGCCACACTCCATCCTCATCATGGTCAAGCTTAAAACCGATGCGTCTGAGGTCATCCAAGATACCCTCAAGAAGAGCCTGCTGACTGGGATCGAGAGAGAGGGGCTCGGCAAACATCACCGACTGAGTCACAATCTCCTGGCGTTCGATCTTGTCGAGATACTCCTCATATAAGATTTTGACATGAGCGCGATGCTGATCGATAATCATCAGTCCCTCACGAGTGGTGGTGACAATATACTTCAGCGCATACTGGATGCAGATGGCAGCGACATCCGCCGACTTTGCACTATCGAAGAGGGAAGAGGTAGAGATAGCACTCTCCTTCTGACTATCGGGAGATAGTGGCAACTGAGAGAAAGAGGGATCGGTCTGCATGAAATTATCATACAACTTCGACCAATTACTATCGATACGACCCGATCTGCCGGGGCCACCCTGCCCGGCAAAAGGATTATAATCAGACTTATAATCGACTCGGGGAGTAGCAGGAGTTTCGCCCAGAGGGAGAGGTTGGACAGGGATTGCATCAACCGAGAAATCGATGCTTGGCACGGCTGCATACTTGCCGAGTGCAGTCTTGACTGCAGAGACGAGAATCGGCCATATCTGCTGTTCATACTCGAACTTTATCTCATTCTTGGTGGGATGTATATTTACATCGATAGAAGCGGGATCGACGGTAAACTTGATGAAATAGCAGGGCATAGTGTCAGAAGCGATGAGCGAGTCATAGCAGCTGACGATAGCCTTATGGAAATAAGGGTGTTTCATATTACGCCCATTCACGATGAGATACTGCAAGGGATTGCGTCGACGGGCGAACTCCGGGCGAGTGATAAAGCCCTCGATTTTGACGAGCGAAGTATCGACATCCACCGGGATAAGATGATCTGACTTAAGAGAATTAGTCCAAATATCCTGGATGCGAAGTCTCATAGAGGCGGGGCGCAGATCGAGAGATTTAGCACCGGTGTCGATTCGCATCCGGATATGATTATTGACCAAAGCGAGTCGTTCGAACTCTCGCATCACATTAGAGAGTTCGACATTATCACTCTTAAGGAACTTACGGCGAGCCGGAACATTGAAGAAAATACGGCGCACAGCGATAGATGTACCCTTATCGCAGACACATGGTTCTTGAGTAACGACCTTCGAGCCGGCGATAACGATACGCGAGCCGATGGGGGCATCGGCGACACGCGTTTTGACTTCGACCTCGGAGATGGCGCAAATAGAAGGGAGCGCCTCGCCGCGGAAGCCCATGGTATGTAGCGAGAAGAGGTCGTCGGCATTAGAGATCTTGGAGGTGGCATGACGTTCGAATGCCATACGCACATCGGTGTCAGACATACCCGAGCCATTATCGACCACCTGAATGAGGGTCTTACCGGCATCCTTGATAACGAGTTGAATGTCGGAAGCACCGGCATCGACAGCATTTTCGACCAGCTCCTTGATGACAGAAGCTGGACGTTGAATCACCTCACCGGCAGCGATTTGGTTCGCCACCGAATCGGGAAGGAGTCTGATAAGATCGCTCATAACTACATAAATAATTGAGGTCCACCCTTGGGAGGTTTGTTGCCACGTCTCATACTTGCAGGGTTAGGTTTCTGCACATTTTTGAAGAGTTCCGGCTCCTTGAAATATTGGAGCAACTCATCGGGGACATCGCCGAGTTCGTCGACCCAATGAAGTCGGTCGCCATACCAAGATCGTTTGGGACGGAGAGCTTCGAGCCAACGGAAGCCCTCGATATACTGTTGCGACTTCTTCACCTCGAAGAGTGGGGTGACATTGCCGGTGACTTCTGGCCACATGATAAGATGTTTCATCTCCTTTCCATCCATATCAAGAGTAAGATACGAGCTTTCGGCATGGACGAGTTTATTGTAAGAGCTATCCTTCTCCTGGGGGAGGAGAATCGCGATAACATTACCCTCGACCTCGAGTCGTTTGAGGTTTTTATTTTCGAGGAACGCCTTCATACGCGAGCCGGTGAGTTGATTATAGAAATCCTCATCGATATACTCGGCGAGCATACCGGCATTAGGGAGGAGCGCCCAATCGGGAGTAGAATCATTGAAATGGACATCGATTCGATTGCCATAGACTTGGCGTTCGCCACTCCAGATGATTGGTTTTCGGAACATATATAGGATAGAATCCTGCTCCTTAAAGAGGAGAGTATCGGCTACACCCTGGATATCCTGATTGAAGAAGCGAGCGCAACCGATGGCACGCGCCACATGGAACTCCCGGGGCGGTGCTTTAGTGACCGAATCGGGAGCCGAAATCGGAGGAGCAATAGCGATAGAATCGGGAGCCGAAATCGGAGGAGCTAAGCCAAGCGAATCGGGCTGTGCAATAGAATCGGTAAGAAGAGGAGGATACGGAAGAGATATCGAGTCGCCGATAGATATCGAATCGGCAGGAGATATCGAGTCGATAGAAGGAATCGAATCGGCAGGAGATATTGAATCGTTGGGGAGAATGATAAAATCGGTTAAGTCACGGGGGGCATCGTTATTCTCTTGGATTGATGGAGGTGGGGTGATAGTATCTAATTTTTCAATTTCGATGAAAGAGACGATGGTGTCGGCACGGAGGAAGAGAGTATCAGGGCGCGAGAACTCCATCAGAAGGGGATATTCGGTAGAAAAAGCGGAGCGAGTAGAATCGTTATACTCACCATAACCGCCGATAAGAATCACCTTGCGTGCGGTATCGGTGAGAACCATCGGTGCTTTATGTTTTCCGGCATCGCGAAACATAAAAGCACGGCTGATATGGGATATACGGTCATAGATGATGGAATCCCCTTCGAGGGTTGTGACATTGGAAGAAGAATCGCGATGGACGATAGTCGACCGGGCGGTAAGTTGTGCATGGTCGGTAGTTGTGTTATACCATCCTTGTGAGGTATATATAGTGTCGTTAGCTCCTTCTATACGGGTGGTGGTATTGATATCGGCGATATGAGTCGAGGTGTTATACTCGAGTTCATTGGTAATGAGGCGATAGCCATCCTTACGATTCACGAGGAGGACATCATCGCGGAAACGCGCCACCTTGGTAGAAGGGGAATACTCACCATAGATCGAGGTTAGGGTATTGACATCATCATCGAGTTGGCCGCCGGTGGTGTACCAACCGAGCTGGGAATTTACATCATAATCAAGGCTATCGGTGACAAGAGTCACGGATCGGTTTTTCAACTCGACATTACCGCGCGACGGACCATGGGTAAGAGTGGCATGCTTTGAGAGGCCGTCATAGAAGAGTTTATCGGCATAAACGAAGAGTGTGTCACCCTGACGCATCTCGACATGGCCGAAAGCATCGAGAGAGTTTTTGGCGGGATAATAATAAGCGGAATCGCAAAACATCCACATCCCCCCTTGGCGGAACTTAACGTCGCCCTTTACGATCTGATACTCCTCGAACTCATTGGCGGGGCGATAGAGAGAATCTGCATACTCGAGGAATACCTTATCCTCCTGATAACGGTCGGCAGAGGGGATGGTAGGCTTGATGGGACGCGTAGGAGCGGGACGTGTGTAAGACTCCTTGGTAGTTTTCTCGGATTTCTTCTTCTGCGCCCAGGCGGATTGCAACAACGAGCAAGAGCCGACCGCGAATATCGCGATCAGCGTATAGAGGATGAACGATGGTTTTGCAAAGCCTTGGGACATGGCGACAGAGTCTGTATATGAGTCTAAGAATTAGAGGGGATTGTGCTGATTACTACTTCTTGGTGGCATTCCAACCTTTATAATGGAAATCGCAGGCATCCCAACCTTCGGCGATCTTGGTATAGGTTTCGCCGATTTTTTTTTCGACCCACTCGGTGAGGATCTTCTCCTTGGCACTTGCCTCATACATTTGCTTCAGGAGGTTATAGTCATCGCTGAGAGTAGCCTTATGACCGGGAACACGGTTGGTGAGTTTTACGATAGCGATGACATCGCGATTTTTGCGGACATCCTTCATAATGAACGCATCGGAGATGTCGCCCGGTTGCATCAGTTCGATCTTGCGAGCCACCTCCGAGGGGAGATCCTGCATTTCGAATCTATTCGAGCCGGTCTGCTGATTCATCATCACGCCATTGTTATTCTTGGTATCCTTATCTTGCGAGACATAATAAGCAGCCTCCTCGAAAGAGAACTTGCCGGCAATAATCTCTTTGCGGAGGGAGTCGAGTTTGACGACACCGTCGGAGAGGTCCTTGGTGCTAACCTTTGGAGTGAGGAGGATATGACGTACATTTACCTGCTCTCCACGTTTTTCGATAAGTTGGATGATATGATAACCATATTCAGTTTCGACGATACGGGACACACGCTTAGGGTCGCTAAGGTTGAAAGCGACCTGCGAGAACTCGGGCACCCAGTCGGCTCGGCCATGGAAACCGAGTTCTCCACCCTGCATAGCCGAGCCATCTTCACTATACATAATAGCGAGAGTAGAAAACTCCGACTCGCCACGGTTGACGCGGTCGGAATAATCGCGAAGCCGAGCCTTAACGTCCTCGATTTCCTGATCAGGAATTTTGGGGTTAATCTGAATGATTTGGACTTCGACCTGCATCGGCACATAAGGGATGCTATCCTCCGAGAGGGAATTATAATACTTACGGACCTCATTAGGGGTAGCTTTGACATCTTTGGTGAGCGAAGACTGAACTTGCTCCACGATATAGTTGGTCTTCATGAGTTCCTTAAGTTGCTCACGGAGCACGGGGAGAGGCTTATGGAAATACTCCTCCACTTTCTCACGCGATCCGAGGTTTGCGATGAAATAATTGAGGCGCTTATCGACGCCGGAAGCGACTTGGGCTTCGGGGGCGGTGATAGTGTCAAGTTTCGCCTGATGGAGGTAGAGTTTTTCGACTGCTATACGTTCGGGGATAACGCAATAAGGGTCACCGGGGAGAGTAGTACCTTCTTGGCGAGCCTGGGTATACTGCTCCTCGATATCGGAGCGATAGATAGGTTCATCGCCGACGATCCAAGCCACTTCATCGATCACATTCTTTTTGATCGGGGCAGCGACGGAGATTATAGCAACAGCGCCCAAGATGGGCAATAAAAAGTTTCTTAACTTCACAATTATAAAGATTAAATTATTTTACTACATGAGGGGCAGGCGGAGCCTTCATCTCGCACTTGATCGGGTCATATAGTCCGGGCTTTAGGGAACCGTTTTTCATACAATCGCGATAAATGTCGGAGACGAGTTGTTTACGGAAATTGACCACATCCGAATTATGCAAGATTTGAGAGATTTTGAGTTTGGCGAACTCGTAAGGCATCTCGCTGCCGGAGGGTATAAAATCGTGGATATGGAGGAGATAGGTGGAGGCAGCGTCTGATGTTTCGAAATTCTTATTATTCTTAACGAAGATGTCAGCATCGTCGAAACGGAAAGGGATCTGGTCGGCGATGGCACTCCACTCATACCATTGATCCTTAAAATAATTATACTGCAATGCATGGTGAAGACCCGACTTCTCGATATTGTCGATTGACTCCTCGGAGAAAGAAGCCATCCACTTACGGAGGTTGGGGAGGTTGGTATCCGAGAGAGGCACCTTGAGATAAGCCCCTTTGACGAGAGGCTGATCGAGGATCAAGTCGGCATGATGCTGATTGTAATACTCACGGATTCGCTTTTCCGAGACCCGGGGAGAGGAGGTTTCGGACATGGATTGGACATACTCATTGACAATAAGATTATTGCGATACTCCATTGTCATACGGTCGATCCGCTCGATGTCGGGGATATTCTTCTCAGCAAACTCGATAAGGACGAGGTCGCGGACCCAATTATCGACGATCTGATGGAACATTGCAGCGCTATCGGCGGGATTGAGACCGACGGGAATTCTGACGATCACATCGTAGAGACGCAACGAAGAATCGCCGACAGTGACAAGCACATCACTATCGACCTGACTATCAGCACTTTTACCGTTACAAGACGAAAACAAAGCCACTGATAACAAGATCAAAGAATATAATATGTAACGAAATGCGCACATTTAGCTACAAATTTAGTTAAAAATCTCCATATACGGCTCTTAAAAAAATAAAAAAAGATAGAAATAAGGAGAAAAGAGGATAAAAATGATTAAATTTGTAACAAAATCTACAAATAAAATATCTAACGATGAAAAAAATTACGATCACATGGATCATAGCCGGCGTGCTGATGATCGGGGGATGTGTAGAGATGCAAGCAGCCCCGCAGTTCAATCAGAAAGAGATCTTCACGATGCGCGGAGCGCAGTATGAGGGAGGCATGACAGCGATCATGAAAGAGCTTGACGAATATATCGTCTATCCCGAAGAGTGCAAAGCGAAGAAGATCGAAGGACCGGTGACGTTGACCTTCACCGTAACCAAAGATGGAACGATCGACAACATCCGAGTTGTAAGATCGACCGATCCGCTACTTGAAGCGGAAGCTATCCGAGTGGTAAAGAAGCTCACCAAATGGATACCGGCACAAGACAATGGCGTGGCGATAGATGCAGAATACAGTCTGCCTATCGTGTTCCGTCTACCTCGATAACGAATATCGAAGCAGATAAAAACAGGCTGATACAAAGACAGGCTAACTCAAATGAGGGTCAGCCTGTCTTTGTATTTAGAGCGCGTTCCTTAAAAATTTAAGGAACGCGCTCTATGTCTAAATAGTTCTGTTGATGAAGATTACTTGGTGAGGGGTTTCACCTTTTTGAGCACCTTTTCGTTGACCGTAACGGGATACTTTCGACGGAGTTCAGCCTCCCATGCGGCTTGGAACTCATTCTGGTAATCGCTTGTCACGAGGCCCTTGACATCGCTGACCTCCTCGGGGCGATCGATGATGCGAGGATTGAGCATGAACATCACGGTATACTTGCTATTGGAGGGTTTGGCTTCGGGGCCGCCGAACATCAGGTAATCCACCATAGCGTTAGTGCCCTTAGAGACGAGCACTCGGTCTACAATGGCCTTGCCATAGAACTCCTTGCGAAGGATAACAGGCACAGAGTCTCCCTGGAGCTGGGCTGCACGTTCGCGGACGAGGTTTGCCACCGAATCATCTACAGCCTGCACGAGGTATCCCTTGGCGTGAGGTTCTGTCCAAGTGTAATTAGCGCGATTATCTTGGAAATACTTCTCGAGGCCTTCAGTATCCTTAGCGGCGCGATCCCACACCTTTCGGAGGCTCACTTCATAGAGGAGACTACCATCGACATACTCCTTGAGGAGGTTGCGATAATCGGAGTTATTCTTCATGAGGTCATCCTCGGCAGCGAGTGTGAGTTTATTCTTGTAATAAGCCTTGAAATTATCGTTGAGAAGATCGACAGCAGCCGCAGAAGCGGGATACTTCACAGATTCATAAGACTTCACGAAATCTGCGGCAGAATAATTGGTATTACCGACGCGACAAACAGTCTTCGAAGCGTAAGAGGCAGCAGTCCATTTAGCTACAAAAGCGGAGTCGAGGCCCATAGAAGATGCATCAGCGCAGAGTTCCTTGAGGACATCATCAGCCACAGAGCCCTTGAACTTCTTCGAAAAGCGAGCGATTTGATTATCGCGCACGAGGTTATATCGAGGATCTTGGGGGCTTGAGACACGTTGGAGGATAGTCGGTTTGATTTCAGCGGCAGAGGGGATACCCTTCTCATCGAGTTTCTTGATGATATGGAAGCCGTAGGGAGACTCGAAAGGAGTGCTGATCTCGCCCACAGCGAGTGAGAAAGCGACAGAATCGAAAGCCTCGACCATTTCGCCGGCGCCGAACCAGGGGAGCATACCACCTTGGCGAGCCGAGCCCTTATCATCGGAGAGCTTACCGGCAGTTCTTTCGAAGGCACCGGGGTCATTGGCAACAGTGTTATAGATACTGTCGATAGAGGCGCGAGCGCCCTTAACGCCGACAGAATCCATGCCCTGAGTCAACTTAAGGATATGAGTCACTCTGACTTTGCCACGAGCCGGGCGATGCTTTCCACCTTTGAGGATATGGAAACCGACGGGAGACTCCACGACCTCAGAGATTTGCCCCTCGGAGAGGGCGAAGGCAGCATCCTCGAAAGCGAGGGGGTAATTACCGCTTGTGATCCATCCCATACGGCCACCCTTGGCGGCAGAGCCACGATCTTGGGAGAAGCGCTTGGCGAGGAAAGAATAGTCCGAGCCATCGAGGATGGCTTGACGCAAACTGTCGGCACGCTGACGGAGCACTTCATTTTGCTTCGGGTCGCGAGTCTTGAAAAGCATAATATGGTAAGCTTCGACCTCCTGTTTCGATCGCTCGTAAGCCTGATCGACGAGCGAATTGAGGAATGCAGAGTCTGCCAAGAGAGGCTCAGCCAACTCATGGCGATATTGTTCAGACTCCTTGCGGAAAGAAGCGAGAGTGTCGAGGCCCTCTGCACGAGCGTCAGCTACTTTCATTTTATAGAGTTTGAACATTTCCACATAATCGTCGAGCGACTGAGGGTTAATCTGTTGCTGACTATTCTTATTGTAGAGATACTCAAACTCAGACTTAGGTACATCTACACCATTCACGGTCATAATGACCGGATCTTTAGCGGCGAAAGCGAGAGCCATAGCCCCAACGCCGAGACCTGCCAATACTATTTTTTTCATTACTTAATATAACGGATATTAACTTAGAAAAGGGGTCGCAAAGAGAGCGACTACTTAAATAGAACGATGATAGGCGAGAAAAATTGTGGATAAAATACAGAATAGGCAAAAAAAATAAAAAAGCACGCTGATGTGAGCGTGCTCTAATATAGGTTAATTGCCCATATCGGAGATAAATTTGACTCTGACGAGACGGATATCGTCGTCATCATACTCTGATCCGAGTTCTTGTATAGCGGACTCCACGTCTCCATCATCTGAAGATCGGAAATAGTCGAAAATTTCATCGATTTGGTCCTCATCGAGTATTTCGTTGAGATAATAATCGATATTGATTTTGGTTCCCGACTCGACGATAGCCTCGAGTTCATCGACGAACTCTGAGAAATCCATATCGAGGCTATCGCAGATTTCTTCGAGGTCGATTTTGCGGTCGATTTGCTGGATGATTGTGATTTTGCGATTACTCTTATTACCTTTAGACTTGACACGGAAATCCTCGGGGCGAACTATTTCATTCTCCTCGACGTAAGCTTTGATTACCTTGATAAACTCAGCTCCATAACGAGAGGCCTTGCCGGAGCCGACACCGGGGATGGTGAGCATCTCCTCGTTGGAGATGGGATAGAGAGTAGCCATAGCCTCGAGCGAGGTGTCGAAGAAAATCAGATAAGGGGGTACATTCTGACGACGGGCGATATCCTTGCGGAGTCCCTTGAGGATAGCGAAGAGTTGCGGATCGAGAGCACTCGAGACGATATCACCTTGAGGCTCAGAGCATGACTCCGAATAGTCTACATCCTCCACCATCATAAAAGTCTTGGGGTTCTTGAGGAACGCCTTTCCTTCGGCAGTAATCTTCAGGACACCATAATTATCAAGGTCCTTTCGGATATAACCGGCGATGATGACTTGGCGCACCAAAGAGACGACGATTCTCTCCTCGACATCGGAAAGCGATCCGAAACATTCGAGATGATCGTGGTCATTATTTTTGATTTCGTCTGTGGCTCGGCCGATAAGCATATTAACAATATACTCGATGCGACAGCGTTGGTTGACAGCCTCCACCATTTCGACGACGCACACGGCTTCGGGAGTCATATCGACACGCTTACGGGGATTGACGCAATTATCGCAACAGCCGCAATTATCGACATCATAATTTTCGCCGAAATAGTGCATCAAGATCTTTCGACGGCATACTGAAGATTCGGCATAATCGGCGGTTTCCATCAGGAGTTGACGGCCGATTTCCTGTTCGGTGACGCTCTTGCTCTGCATTAATTTTTCGAGCTTTACGAGATCCTTGCGGCTATAGAAAGTGATGCACTTACCCTCGCCGCCATCGCGACCGGCGCGGCCTGTCTCCTGATAATATCCTTCGAGGCTCTTGGGGATATCGTAGTGAATTACGAAGCGTACATCGGGTTTGTCGATACCCATACCGAAGGCGATGGTAGCGACGATGACGTCGACCTTCTCGTTGAGGAAAGCATCTTGGTTGGCAGCACGCGTAGCGCTATCCATACCGGCATGGTAAGGGAGAGCGGGAATATCATTAATGCGGAGAGTTTCGGCGAGTTCTTCGACTTTTTTGCGGCTGAGGCAATATATAATGCCGGAAGCGCCACGGTTGTTCTTGATATAACGGATTATATCTCGGTCGACATCGTGGGTCTTGGGGCGCACCTCATAATAAAGGTTTTTGCGGTTGAAGCTTGACTTGAAGACGCAAGCGTCGAGGATGCCGAGATTTTTCTGGATATCGTGTTGCACCTTGGGGGTAGCCGTAGCGGTGAGTGCAATGACGGGGAAATTGCCGATAGCGGAGATGATGGGGCGAATACGGCGATACTCCGGGCGGAAATCGTGGCCCCATTCGGAGATGCAATGCGCTTCATCGACGGCGAAGAAAGAGATGTCGATTGACTTCAGGAACTCCACATTATCCTCCTTGGCGAGCGATTCGGGAGCTACATACAGGAGTTTGGTGCGGCCTGAACGCACATCCTCCTTAACGACATTGATTTGCGACTTGGAGAGCGACGAATTGAGGAAATGAGCAACTTGGTGTTGATCCTCGAATTGACGGACAGCATCTACCTGGTTTTTCATCAGAGCGATGAGCGGGGAGATAATGATAGCCGTACCCTTCGACATAAGTGCCGGGAGCTGGTAGCAGAGAGACTTTCCGCCGCCGGTGGGCATAAGTACGAACACATCGTTACCCGCCAAGAGAGAGCGGATAATCTCGAGTTGATTACCTTTAAAGCTATCGAAGCCGAAATGACGTTTGAGGGCTTCACGAATTTGGTCAGTATCAGGCATTAGTTGAGGAGTTAAAGGAGAGAGTCCTGTTAGAAAAAAGATTGGGATGAAGGGCATAGAAGAACTACGCGACTTACACCCATAACAAATTTAAGCAATAAAAACGAAACCACCAAGAAAAGGGGCAAAAAAACGGCAAAAAAACGCGATAACCGAATTTTTCTAAGTTTGGATAGTGAATTGTCCCGAAAAATCGTTATATTTGTGAAATTAATGGGAAATACTCTTTGTTATGGAAATCAGTAACAACAAATATATACGATTTGATTGGGCTGTGAAGCGAATGCTTCGCGACAAGGCCAATTTTGCCGTGCTCGAAGGATTGATCACCGTGCTTCTTGACGAGAAAGTGACTATTACTGAAATCTTGGAGAGTGAAGGTAATCAAGAGCAAGAGACAGATAAGTTCAATCGCGTCGACATTATGGCGAAGAATAGCAAGGATGAGATCATAATCGTCGAAGTGCAATTATCTCGTCAGTTGTACTATTTGCAGCGCATACTCTATGGAGTGTCTAAGGCGATAACGGACTATATGTCGCTTGGTGATAAATATGACAAAGTCAAGAAGGTCTACTCCATCAGCATCATCTACTTCGATTTGGGTCAAGGGAAAGACTACCTCTATCATGGCAAGACAAAATTCCAAGGAGTTCATGTGCATGACAGTCTAATGGTCAATCAAAAAGAAAATTCGGAGATAAAACGATATTCGCCCGATGATGTCTTCCCGGAATACTTTATAATCCGTGTAAACGAATTTAATGATGTAGCCACCACCCCATTAGAGGAATGGCTTGATTACTTGAAGAACAATCGTATCAACGACACGACTACGGCTCCGGGTCTGCAAGAGGCACGCGAGAAACTTCGATACATGACGATGAGCACGCCGGAGCGTCAGGCCTACGATAGGCACATAGATGCGATAATGACGCAAAACGACGTGCTCGACACTTACAAGCAAGAAGGCTTGGAAGAGGGGAGAAAGATAGGGATAAAGATAGGCAAAGAAGAAGGAATAAAAGAAGGAATAAAAGAAGGAATCGAAAGAGGACGAGCAGAGCAGATCAAGGCAGATGCTCTCAAGATGAAAGAATTGGGGATCGAGGCCGAAGTAATCAGCCAAGTCACAGGTCTATCTCCGGAAGAGATTGCCTCCTTGTAAGACGGCCGACCATCCATAATTGTAAAATTGCAATAAGAAAACAGCAAGCCCGGAGTGTCTTGGGGAGACTTCCGGGCTTTTTTCTTTGATTATTTATTCTTCAGACTAACAGGAGCGAATTATTTAGATGCGATATTCGATGATTGCGAAACCTCCCGGTTCCAAGGAGATATGTGCATAGCTAACATTTGCTTGATAATCATCATCAGAAGAGGAAACAAAATCCACAAGAGACGAGGGGAAGATCTGCAAGATTTTATAGGTTTTACTTCTACTATTCAAAGGAGAAAGATGATAATAGAGCTCTATCTCTTGAGAATTGAATGGATCGCTGCTAACGATTACAATGAATTTCCTCAACGATTTTTGACCGTTAATGTTCTCTATCTCGGTTTTGATGTGGGAGATTAGTACTCCTTTACCATAAGAAGCCAGCCTTCGCAGACAGCCAAAGTTTACATCGATGATTACACCTTCAGGACAAAGTTTGTGTTCGATTACATTACAATTGTAGAAGATATAATCATATTTCAAGATCTCTTCGTTAACGGTTCTTACCATATCCCAAATAGGAGTTTGGTTGCCATTGATGTCGATAGGAGCCTCTTGTGTATACTGATCATTTTGAGTTGATCCATTTTCGGAATTAGACACACTATTCTGTGACACCGGAGAAGGCAATACCGGAATGAGAGTATCTAACTTACCGGAGTCACAACCATGGATGCGATATTGCCAATAGACAATACCTTGCGCACCATAAGCAAGCGCAGAAAATGCCTCAAAACGCATCATCCCGACAGAGGGATAAATATTATTGCTGTCCGATAAAAATCGGGATTTTGATTAAATCTGTTGGTTAAC
>JBJEKI010000038.1:0-19248 GCA_051878555.1 Lepagella sp.
TGGAGCAGTGGTAGCTCGTTGGGCTCATAACCCAAAGGTCGCAGGTTCGAGTCCTGCTCCCGCCACCAAGTAAAAATCGGCTATGGTTATAGACTGTAGCCGCTTTTTTTATTATCAAATAAGCTATCCGAGAAATATAGAGCGGAATTATGGCATCAATCAAATGAGGTGATATGGACGTAGTGTATGAAGATAATCACATCATCGTGGTATATAAGGAGGTCGGCGAGATAGTCCAGGGGGACAAGACGGGCGACACTCCCCTATCGGAGTATGTCAAGGCATATATCAAGGAGAAATATGGGAAGCCGGGTAATGTATTTTGCGGTGTAGTGCATCGCATTGACCGTCCGGTGTCGGGTTTGGTAATCTTTGCGCGGACATCTAAAGCGTTAGAGCGTCTGAATGCAATGCTGCGCGAGGGAAAGATCCATAAGACCTACCGTGCCTGGGTGGAGGGACATCCGGAGCGAGAAGAGGCACTGTTGGAGGATATGCTTGTATCGGATGGAAGGATTAACAAGACCTTTGTGGCAAGGCGTGGGGATCCGAATGCGAAGTTATGTCGGTTGCAATATCACACGATAGAGCGTGGGGAACGCTACACGCTGCTTGAGGTGGATCTGATGACGGGACGCAAGCATCAGATCCGGGCACAACTCTCAGCGATGGGCCATCCCATCAAGGGAGACTTAAAATATGGGGCACGCCGCAGCAACAAAGATGGAGGCATCTCACTTCAAGCCTATAGAATCCGATTCACCCACCCAGTAAGCAAGCAAGAGATAGACCTGACAGTAAGCCCGGAAAAGCAGCTAAAACTCTAAGAGAGAGCGCTAACAAAAGAAGGAGGCCAAAAGCCTCCTTCTTCCTTTTGGATATTTGATGGGGATTATTCGGCGGTTAGGAATCGGTGTATGCGATTGAGGACAGCGGGGACGTTGTAGCCGAACTTTTCTTCGAGGACCTTGGCTGGAGCGGAGGCACCGAATCGGCTTAATCCCATGACTTCATAACGACCTTTCATCACCGGATAGAGCACAGATGGGAGACCGGATGTCAAGCCGAAGATCTTCACGCCGTCGGGGATGACACTATTGCGGTATTCCAGGCTTTGCTCCATAAAGAGGCCGATAGATGGCATAGACACGACTTGAGCATGTATGCCTTCAGCCTCGAGAGCCTCGGCGGCATGGAGCAAGAGCGCGACATCGCTGCCGTTTGCAACGAGCGTAACATCGGGGCGTGCATCCTGGCGCACAACGTAAGCACCATATTTGGCCTTCAGAGCCTCCTGGCGTCTATTTTCACCCGGGATATCCTCCAGGTTCTGGCGTGAGAGGATAAGGACCGTAGGAGTCTTGTCATTCTCCATAGCGAGCTTATAAGCAGCTACAGTCTCGGCACTATCGGCGGGACGCAACACGAGAATCGAAGGGCGATCGCTAAAATTGCGGACTTGCTCGAGGAGACGTATTTGCGCCTCCTGCTCGATCGGTTCGTGAGTCGGGCCATCCTCACCTACTCTGAA
The DNA here is from genome assembly GCA_051878555.1 of Lepagella sp. Classification (GTDB taxonomy): domain Bacteria; phylum Bacteroidota; class Bacteroidia; order Bacteroidales; family Muribaculaceae; genus Lepagella. Next base: position 1,532 of record JBJEKI010000038.1, read on the forward strand.
AGAATCGTGAGAATAGATGAACTTAACGGGGAGCTGCATGAGTGCCGCCATACGGATGGCAGGTTTCATATAGTCGCTGAAGACGAAGAATGTGCCGCAAGCGGCATACACGCCGCCATGGAGAGCGATCCCATTGATCAGGCAAGCCATGGTGAGTTCGGCGACACCGGCATGGAGGAATCCTCCGGCGAAATTATCGCGGCGCAGCGCACCTGTTTTCTTCAAGAAACCGTCGGTCTTATCACTATTGGCGAGGTCGGCGGAAGAAACTATCATATTGCTGACATGCTCGGCGAGGAAAGAGAGGCAAGCAGAAGAAGCGGCACGGGAAGCCACATTAGGCTTATAATCGACATCGCTCCAATCGAGGTTGGGGAGTTTGCCATCGATATAGCTCTGCAAGAGTTCAGCTTCAGAGGGGTTCTCCTCCTGCCAGCGAGCGAACGCCTGACGGCGGGCAGCGACGACCTTACGGAGATCTTCGGCGCGCTGAGCATAGAGAGTCTTAACTTCGGGACGAATCTCCCAAGGCTGGTCGGGGTTACCTCCGAGTTCACGGATAGTAGCGTTGATATCGGCACCGGCAGCGGAGAGGGGTTGGCCGTGTGTAGAGACGGCACCCTCGAGCGAAGCGCCATCGGCAGCGACGACATGACGCGCCATGATGGTGTGCCCGATGATGAGCGAGGGACGACTGCACTCCTTATTGGCAGCCTCGAGAGCCTCAGCGATGGCAACGGGGTCAGAACCATCGATCTCAATCACATTCCAGCCCCAAGCGCGATACTTGGCAGCGACATCCTCGGTAGTTACATCAGAAACTTTGGTAGAGAGTTGGACATCATTCGAATCATAGAACATGATAAGATTATGGAGACCGAGGTGTCCGGCGATGCGTCCGGCACCCTGGGAGACCTCCTCCTGGATGCCGCCATCGGAGATAAACGCATAAGTTTTATGTGATACGACCTCACCGAAACGGGCTGCGAGGAATCTTTCGGCGATGGCGCAACCGACAGCCATAGCGTGCCCCTGGCCGAGAGGGCCTGAAGAGTTCTCGATGCCGCGATTTACATCAAGTTCGGGGTGTCCGGGAGTGACACTACCCCACTGGCGAAAACATTGAAGATCCTCGACAGAGAAAAAGCCGGCGAAAGTCAGCACAGCATAGAGCATAGGCGACATGTGACCCGGATCGAGGAAGAAACGATCGCGGCAAAACCAATTGGCATCATCGGGATCGTAGGTCAAGAATTGCGAATAGAGCACATTGATAAAATCAGCGGCGCCGACAGCACCACCGGGATGGCCGGATTTAGCCTTTTCGACCATTTGGGCAATCAGCACGCGGAGATTATTGGCTGCTGAATCCATAATTTTTTTGTCCATGGTATAATTTAACGAATTAGATTTAGTCTATATCATCGACCGGGATATCCTTATTGACATTCTTGCACCCGACGAGTGCGTAGAAGAGGAGGTAAGCCAACATGGCGACCACGAGCCAATAAGATTTGAGATACCCGAAAGAATTAGCGATAGCATTTTGGATAAGAGGCATCACACCACCGCCGACGACCATCATCATGAATAGGCCTGAAGCCTGGGCTGTATACTTGCCGAGGCCCTCGACGGCGAGGTTGAAGATTACGCCCCACATCACGGAAGTGCAGAGTCCGCAGAGCACGAGGAAGAGAGCGGAGATGGGGACTTGAGCCAGAGCGAAACCATCGCCGGCAGAATATGCGGGCATATTTACGCGGATTGAAGCCGGCATAACGATGGCGAGGATGATAAAGATGATAGCCACCGACGAGACGGCGATGAGCTGCGTGCGGCTGCTCACCGATCCGGAGATGGCAGAAGAGGAGAGACGGCCCACGAGCATCAGGAGCCAATATACGGCAGCCACGGCGCCGGCTACGGCAGTGGCATTTTCGGCGATGCCGGAGGCAGTGCTATCAGAGAGATAGAAGATCAAAACGCCCGGGATGCCTACCTCGATACCGACATAGAAGAAGATGCCGATCACGCCGAGGAGAGTATGCCGGAAGCTCCAAGCGCTGTGAGTATACTTCTTCTTGGGGCCATCCTTGGAGAGAGCCACCGGCTCGGGGATATTGACGAAGAAGATCACGACGAAGGCGAAAGCGAAGACGCCCATAGCGATCCAGAGGAGTGGAGCGACATTAGCCATCGATGTTTCGGCAGTGACTGTGCCGACGAGCATACCGACGAATAGCGGAGTAAGCGTGCCTGCCAGAGAATTGAAAGAGCTGCCGAGCTGCACGAGCTGATTACCCTTGTTACCGCCGCCACCGAGGATATTGAGCATCGGGTTGACGACCGTATTGAGGATGCAGACGCAGAAACCGGATACGAAGGCACCGAGGAGATAGATGATAAAATCGAGTTTTACAGTGCCGCCGGCGACAGAGAAGGTGTCGACATCGGCGCCTGTGATGCTGGAGAGATACTGCAAGAAAACGCCTACGACACCGATAGCCATGGCGAGGAGAGCAGTCTTCTTATAACCGATGCGCTGGAGGAGCATACCGGCGGGGATACCCATGATGAGGTAAGCCAGGAAATTCATGAAATTACCTACCATACCTGCCCACTCATAGTGGCCTTTCCAGATGGTGCCGAGAGGAGCGGCGAGGTTGGTGACGAAAGCAATCATGGCGAAGAGGAAAGACATCGCCACAATAGCGATCAGCGCACCGCTACCGGCAGACTTTCCCGAGGTTGTAGAAACTTGTGAACCCATAAGAAAATGTTTTGATTTTAGGTTAAATAAAAATTTTGAATATATACACACTAAAGAACTAATATTGTCGCTCGCCGAAGATTCGAGTTCCGATACGGATAAGATTAGAACCCTCCTCTACAGCGATGTTCCAATCACCACTCATACCCATTGAGATGGTGTCGAATCCGCGGAGACCGAGAGAATCATCATCGGCGATTTCATGGAAAGTACGAGCGATCAATGCGAAATCCTGACGCACACGCTCGGTGTCGTCGGTATTTGAAGCCATGCCCATGACGCCGCAGATGTGAGTGGCTTGGAGCGACTCGAATCGACGAGATCGGAAGAAGTCGAGGAGTTCGTCAGGGTAGAATCCGAACTTAGTTTCCTCTTGGGCGACATGGAGCTGCATGAGCACGCGTGTTGTGACGCCGGCTCGGAGCGACTCACTATCGATAAGATCGAGGAGGCGAATGGAATCGACGCTCTCAATCATGGCAGTATGTCCGATGATCTGGCGCACCTTATTAGTCTGGAGATGACCGATGAAATGCCAGCTGATATCATCGGGGAGTTGGGGGATCTTGGCGAGGAGCTCCTGGACGCGGCTTTCGCCGAAACAGCGCTGGCCGGCATCGTAAGCCTCACGGATAGCCTCAATGGGGTGGAACTTCGAGACAGCCACAAGGCGGACACCCTGCGGAAGCTCGGCATATATCTTCTTTAACTCATCAGAAATCATAACGCTGAGAGGACAGAGAAGTCTGAACAAAAGGGGAAATTCTACTCTTGAGACTTTGGATCAAGATTCACCTTAAAGATATCCATGATGGCAGTTTCGGCGATTGAGACGATGGAATAATCTGCCATCGTGCCTTTCATGCCCTCATTGAAATTATTGAGAGCCTCCTCGAGGTCGCAGGCCTGCACGAGAATCTGAGAGATAGACTTCTTCTCAGCGCCGGTCTTCTCATCGTAAGAGATGAAAGCTGCCTTCACGAGGTAATAACGATCTCCACCCTCATGATAGAAGATCTCCGAAATCTTGGTCTTCTTCTCAGACGAGATTGAATACTCGCCAGATATATAGGGTTTCATTTCCTCGACGATGCGCGACTCAGCTTCGGTAAATGTCAAAGCATCAACGAGATAGGGCTCGTTAACCTTCTTCACCATACCATTTTCCTGCATCTTGTCATAACGCACTTTACATTCAAACCAGATAGACATATACTACTATAACTTATTAGAAATCAAATAAAAAAACAATTACTAAGGGAGGAAGGGGACACTACAATCATAGCGCACAAGAGGCATCTCGACTATGTCCACTACCCCACTCCAGTGCAAAATTAAGAAATTTATATGACAAAAAAGAAAACAAAGGGAAAAGAATTTCAGAATAGGGTTCAATATAATGGAAAAAGTAGTAAATTTGCAAAAAAAAAGGAAGAATCATCAACTGATTTAGATAACAGATAAAAACAGCAAAAAGAGTGAATAGAGAATATTTGCAACTATTTACGAGTTTTTTCAAGATAGGAGCCTTCACCTTCGGCGGAGGGTGGGCGATGATATCAGTAATCGAGAAAGAGATTGTGGATCGCCATGGCTGGATAGAGCGGGAAGAATTTCTTGATCTCTTGGCGATAGCGCAATCGATGCCGGGGATCTTGGCAGTGAACATAGCCACGGCTATCGGCGACAAGATCGGCGGGCTTCGAGGAAGCATCGTCGCCTCATTAGGGACCATTCTCCCCTCCTTTCTGATCATCTTGGCGATAGCCATCTTTCTTACGCCCGAGACAATCAAGAACAATCGGGTGTTATCGGCGATATTCATGGGGATACGGCCGGCGGTGGTGGCCCTGATTATTGCGCCTGTTGTGACATCGGCGAAGGCGGCACGTCTTACGATCAAGACGGTGTGGATCCCCTTGGTGGTGGCGCTGATGATTTCGCTCAATCTCGGGATGGTGTCCAATCCTATCATCTACATCATCTTAGGGGGCTTGGGAGGCTATATTTTCTGGGCAATAGGGAGGAGAAAATTGAATAATAGGGGTATGGATCAAAGATAAAGAGGAGAGATAATTATGGGAATCTACTTAAAGCTCATTTGGGCATATATGAAGATCGGGCTTTTCGGCTTCGGCGGGGGCTATGCAATGCTGTCGTTGGTGCAGAAGATAATAGTTACCGACCATGGCTGGCTCACGGAGCAGATGTTTACCGACGTCGTAGCGATCTCGCAGATGACGCCGGGACCCATCGGCATCAACTCCGCCACTTATATCGGGTATGTAGCTCCTATGTCAACCGATCCGAGTCTAAGTTCACCGCTCTGGGGTGTATTAGGCTCAGTGATAGCCACCTTGGCGGTGACGGTGCCGAGTTTCTTCTTGGTGTTATACTGTTCACACTTCATCAGGCGACATCAAGAGAGCGGAGTGATCAAGGCGATCTTTTCCGGATTGCGTCCGGTGGTGGTCGGGCTGATAGCCTCAGCGGCAATCTTGCTGATGAACCGAGAGAACTTCACCCCCCACGGAGAGAACCGAGAACTTATCATCTCGACACTGATATGTGTTGTCTCCTTCTGCTTGGTCTACTTTCCGGTAAAGGTAGATGGTAAGCAATATAAGATGCATCCAATAATGGTAATCATACTTGCCGGTATCGCCGGCTATGCAATATATGGACTATAAAGAATCGATAGAATGGCTATTCGGTCAGCTGCCAATGTTTTCGCGAGTTGGAGCAGCCGCCTACAAGCCGGGATTGGAGAGGAGTGAGGCATTATCGCGACAATTCGGGGATCCTCATCGCAGATGGAAATCTATCCATGTGGCGGGAACCAACGGCAAGGGGAGTGTGTCGAGTTTGATTTCGGCAGTACTCCAGAGTCAGGGGTATAAAACCGGCCTCTACACCTCTCCCCACTTGGTAGACTTCAGGGAGCGAATGCGCATCAACGGAGAGAAGATCCCCGAAGAGAGAGTAGTTGACTTTGTGGAGCGCTGGCGCGCCACGGAATATAGTGGAGACATGCCCTCCTTCTTTGAGCTGACGATGATGATGGCATTTGAGTGGTTTGCCGCTGAATCGGTGGACTATGCCGTGATCGAAGTGGGGATGGGAGGGAGATTGGACTCCACCAATATCATCACTCCGATACTGTCAGTGATCACGAACATATCAAAAGATCACACTCAATTTTTGGGTGACACGTTGGGGGCGATAGCCGGGGAGAAGGCGGGGATCATCAAGGCGGGGATACCGGCAGTGATCGGCGAGGCTACGGAAGAGACAGAGCCGGTGTTTCGCGCCAAAGCAGCGTCAGTAGGCACGACGCTACGGGAGGCATATCGCGAAGTTGATGCCGCAGCCAACGCGTCGCTGAGATGTGAGCTTCATGGGTCATACCAGGAGAAGAATGTGAACACGGCGCGAGTGGCTATAGACAGTTTGCGTCAGATCGGTGTCGAGATAAGCCGGGAGTCGGAAGAGCGCGGATTCCGAGAAGTCTGCGAGCTGACCGGATTCAGAGGGAGATGGACTATACTCCGAGAGTCACCGCTGACAATCTGCGACACGGGGCACAACGAGGCGGGATTGCGCTATAACCTGGGTCAACTACAGGAGATTCTTGCAAAGCGAGAAGGGGGCGTAGTGCGCTTCGTGATAGGATTCGTGGCAGACAAGGATGTGGATCATATTCTGCCGATGTTTCCGGCGGATGCGGAATACTATGTGACACAAGCGGCGATACCACGCGCTATGGGATGCAACGAGCTGTTGGGCAGGTGTCTGAACAGAGGCTTGCGAGCACGAGTATATCCGAATGTAAAAGCAGCGATGGAGGCGGCAGAGGCAGAGTCTTCAACGCAAGATATCATCTATATCGGCGGGAGCACCTTCATAGTAGCGGATGCGTTAGGGAGTTAGGATTAGGAATTAGGAATTAGGAATTAGGAATTTAAAAAACTGAAGAGAGGTGGAGCCAAGCGGCTTCACCTCTCTTGATGATAGGGATTATCCTTAAAAATGGATAACGATGCTTTAGAGCTTTTCTTCAATTTTCATCGTTATTGTCTCGGAAACGGACTCTGTTTTTGCTTTGGCTTGAGCTGATATCGCTCTCCTCCTTAAGGTCGATTTCCTTACCATCGGGGTCAATAACTCTATACTGGAGATAAGCGAGGGACTCATCGGCTATGACCTTAAAGGAACGGCCGAAACGCCGTCTCCACTTACCATAAAGAGAGAAGACCCCCTTTTTGACGTAAGCATCGACAAAAGGATGGATATACATGGTAAACTTTTTGACCTTAAGATGCTCGACGAGGTATTCGATTTTCTCCTCGAGGCGATCGGTGAAAAGGATCGAAGACTGGACTTCTCCTTTGCCGAAGCAGGAAGGGCAAGACTCGCTTGTAGTGATATCGAGAGCGGGGCGGACACGTTGACGCGTGATTTGCATAAGGCCGAACTTACTGAGAGGGAGGATATTATGGCGAGCACGGTCGTGAGCCATTACCTCCTTCATGTGGTCATACAGTTGCTGACGGTGTTCAGACTTAGCCATGTCGATAAAATCGACGACGACGATACCACCCATATCTCTAAGGCGTAATTGTCGAGCGATCTCGTCAGCGGCTTTAAGGTTAACATCCAAGGCATTAGACTCCTGGTCGGGGCAGGCCTTGCTACGATTGCCGGAATTGACGTCGATCACATGGAGAGCTTCTGTGCTTTCGATGATCAGATAAGCACCGGAGCGGAAAGAGACTGTTTTGCCGAAACTGGATTTGATCTGCCGAGTGATATTAAAGAAATCGAAGATGGGTGTATCCTTGGTATAAAGCTTAACGACATCACCACACTCGGGAGAGATGAGGGATACATAATTTTGGATTTGCGTGAAAGTGTCGGCATGATTGACGTAAATATTTTCGAAATTAGGAGAGAAAAGATCCCTAATAATGCTGACAGCACGCGACTCCTCCTCGTAGATCAAATCGGGGGCTTTGCTACGTTGCATTTTAAAAATAGCCTCCTCCCAGTTTTTGAGCAGAGAGCGCAACTCATTGTTAAGTTCAGCCACACGTTTACCCTCGGCAGAAGTACGGACGATAACGCTGAACCCTTTAGGCTTGATGCTACCGATAAGCTGTCGGAGTCTGATTTTCTCCTCAGTAGATTTAATTTTCTGGGAGACAGAGATTTTATCGCCGAAAGGCATCAAAACCATGTAACGTCCGGTGAACGAGAGTTCGGTGGTGAGTCTGGGTCCTTTGGAAGAGATAGGCTCCTTGGCGATCTGTACGAGGAGCAACTGCCCGGGCTGGACGACAGACTGGATAGTGCCCTGTTTGGGAATATCGGGCAAAAGTTTACGCTTAGAGATAGAAGGGACTCTCTTCTTATCGGCGAAAGCCTCTTTGAGGAAATCGGAATAAGAGCTGAATTGAGGTCCGAGATCGAGATAATGAAGAAAAGCGTCTTTTTCGTAGCCAACATCGACGAATGCGGCATTCAGCCCCGGCATGATCTTTTTCACTTTAGCCAGATAGATATCGCCGACAGCATATGCAATGTTGCGGCTTTCCTTCTGGAGCGAGACCAAGCGGGAGTCTTCCAAGAGGGCAATGGAAATGTCCTCTTGATTGACGTCAACAACTAATTCGCTTTTCATACAAGAGATAGGTAGGTTTAAATTTCAAAAGAAAGCAAACCGACAAAAAAACGTGAAAAGAAATAGAACTATATTAAAATCGACCGGCAAGAAAGCGTAGCCGGTCGAAATCACGCAGAATAGATTATTTCTTTTTATGACGATTTTTTCTCAGTCTTTTCTTGCGTTTGTGAGTAGCCATCTTGTGGCCTTTTCTCTTTTTTCCGCTGGGCATAACTGCAAAGATTTATAGAGTTAGACTTTTGATTGATTATTTCACTTCATCGAGGAACACCTTGGAGGGCTTGAAAGTGGGCACCTTGTGTTCGGGGATCTTGATGGTAGTATTACGAGAGATGTTGCGAGCTGTTTTCTCCTTGCGGGTTTTCACAACGAAGCTACCGAAGCCGCGGAGGTAAACATTGTTACCGGCAGCCATAGCTTCTTTGACAACATCCATGAACTTTTCAACTGATGCGAGCACAGCGGCACGTTCGAGACCTGTGCTACGAGCGATTTCACTTACGATATCTGCTTTAGTCATTTTTATAATATCTTTAATCTATATTAACTATAATCGGATTAAAAAAATGGTAAAAAATCAGGGTAAAAAGAGGAGTGAGGAGTAACCCCGATTTTTTTGCAGTGCAAATATCGGAATTTTTTTTGAATTTATCACTATCAAATAGAGATAATTATGAAAAAAGTCAACATTTTTAGGGTTTTAGCGTAGTTAAATGCACAAAAAAGGGATGTGTCATTACAAAAATGACACATCCCGGATCTGAAAGGAGTATATCTACAAGATGATTATTTCACGAGGATCTTCTTGCCGTTGATGATATAAATACCGGGTTGGGTGGCATTGGGGCATGGCAGACCTTGGAGATTGAAGATGGTGTTATTATCCCGGATATTGTCATCGAGGATGCTGTCGACAGCTGATGGGCTGAGGAGCTGAGTATACAAGAACATATCCGGGTAAACACTATTGGTAAGGATGCACATCACGTCAGAGAAGCTTCGGAGGAAAGTAGTGACACCATTATCGATAGTATAATCTTCACCTTCGACGAGGGTTGTACCGGTGAGTTCACCGAACTCATTATACTCGGGGACACCCTGATACCATACGAATTGAGTATCGGTGTCATCGACTTTGGCCTGTGAAGAGAGGTCAACCGTATTACCGACAGGCTCCACGAGGAGAGGATATTGGTTGCCATAAGAATAGACATACCAGCTGCTGTTGGGCCGCGGGAGAGTAGTGAAATCGAACATATTGCCATCGAGTTGAAGCACCTTCAAATTATTGTTGGCAGAGAGGTCGATTTCAGAGAGGTCGTTATTGCTCAGGCTGAGCTGCTCGAGGCCGGGGATAGTAGAGAGATCGATCGACTCGAGTCCGTTGGCAGCGAGATTGACGAGCCAGAGATTCGAGTTGGATCCGAAGTTAACGGAAGTCAGCTGATTGAGCGAAGCGTTGAAGACCTGGAGATCGGAAGCAGAAGAGACATCGATCGAGGTAAGATAGTTGTTGGAAAGTGCGAGAGCTCTGACAGAGGGGAACTTGGAGACGTCGAACGAGTCGAGGAGGTTACGATCGAGGTTGATCTCGGTGAGGTCGGCAGTATTAGTGGGGAAAGTGATTTCGGGGAGAGAAGCATTGATCAGCGAAAGACACTGCACACCGTCGAGGTTGGTAAGATCGCAGGACTCCATGGTGCAATTACTGATGGAGAAGATGGTCACCTTCTCTTCAGGCTCGTAAGTATAGACATTGACAGTAGCACCGGCCGTAGTGGTAGCTTCATAGAGAGTATACATACTCTTGAGAAGATACTGCTGGAAGAAATCATCCTTACCCTCCCAATCGAAGTACACGGCAGAGCCATCGACATTGCCTGCCAGAGAGAGCGACACGACTTCATCGCCGACAGGAGTTTCGAAAGTGGCTATATGGTTGGTCGGTTTCTTGTCAGCCTTGATCAGCGTAGTGCGGAGTGCGTTGTCGCCGGCGAAACCGGGATAAGCACCATTGGTCATTTCACAATAGATGTTACCCACCTCGGTATTGAGGAACTTGGTGCGGCCGCCGGAGATAGAGTAATCGACATCCTTGACCAAGGGTGTACCATCCTGTTTCTTCCATACGAAGGTAGTTTGATTACCGGCGATATTCACATCTTGAGCAGAGAGGTCGATGCCGGGTCCTCGAGTAGCGATGGCTATCGGGGCTTGTGGAGCTGTGACATACTCGAGGCCTTCACGGGGAGTTAGGTATGGGAGAGAAGCGAAGGTAAGGTGATTGTTCGAAACGTTGAGATACTCGAAGACGTTGCTCTCGGGGAGTTCGAGATATGTAAATAGATTGTTGGAGATATCGCATCTTTTCACATTCTCGAAATAAGCCATATTCAGGAAGGGTATTTTATTTCCTGCGATATTTATGGACTGAAGATTGTCGAAATCCTTGAAATTGAACTCTTCGAATTGATTGTATGAGAGATCAAGGTTGACCAAAGTCAGCGAAGAAGTGAACTCGATTTCGGAGAGTTTATTGTGAGAAGCATTGACATTGAAGAGTACGTTCTTGCCATAGCTTTCGTTGATGCCCTTGAGGTCGAGAGCGGAGAGGTTGTTGTAAGAGAGGTCGAGATCGGTGAGGCAACGGCAATAGTCGAGGTTGATGTTATAGAGTTCGGCATTGCTCATGGTGAGTTCACGTATTTCGGTAGCGGCAGAGAGTGTAGAGCTATACACGGGGATACCATCCATCTTGAAAGCAGTTAGGACAGAACCTTCGGGGATATACACCTCGAGGGCGCTACCTACACCCATGGTGCAAGTTACGTTGGGTTCTGCGGGAGTAGATGCGGTGGTGGCAGTTCCGGAGAAAGACTTGTCACCTGCCTTAACGGTGAATGGGAGAGGATTTTCTTCAGAAGCGCCATATAGTCCGACATGGAGGCTGAAGGTATCGCCGGTATATTTGCCAATAGTGAAAGAGAGAATCTTGGAGGGTTGGCCATAATTTTCAGCCGTTTTTACCATGAACTTTTGAGTTTCATGAGTAGCGTCGGGGAAGAGAGGGTTGGCGAAAGAGACTACGAGAGAATCCTTATGCGCCTTGAGGAGAGTAACGCGGCCGTCGGCGTAAGAGAAATATGAATTATCGAGTTGAGTATAGACATCGCCTGCCACATTATAGGAATAAAGAGTGCAGGAGGTGGTAGAGCCATCGCGGATCACCTTATCGGAGAAATCAAGCACAGTACCCTCGGCATAAGAGCGTTCGGTGGGGAGGGCACGTTGCTTGTAAGTATACTCATAGAAATTGTCAGAAGGGAGAGGGAGAGTTGCGAACGACATATTATTGTCGGTGAGGTTAAGGGTTGATATCAGGGGATTGTTGGAGATATCGATAGCAGTGAGGAGGTTATTGCTGAGGATGACATAAGTCAAGTTGGGGCAAGGGGTAAGGTCGATCGAAGTGAGGACATTACCACCGGCAGTAAGATAAGTCAATTGAGGGTTGCCGCTAAGGTCGAGGTTAGCCATCTTGTAAGCACGATTGACCCAACCGCTTTCATGGCGAGCATAAAGTTGCTGAAGTTTAGAGCAGTGAGTGAGGTCGATCTCAGTAATCTTGGTATCTTCGATATTAAGGACTACGAGTTCAGTGTTCTGAGTAACGTCGAGGGACTCGATGGGGCACATATCGACTGAGAGTCTCATCAGACCGGGGCAGTTGGTGGGGTCGAGATGAGAGAGGGTCTTATTTGCGTAAGCGTCGAACGACTTGAGATTGGTGAAAGTATTGATATCGAAGTCGGGAGAGATGTAATCGACGATATCTACTTCGAGGATCTGAAGACCGGGGTGATTATCGCCGACCACGAGAGGAGTCTCAGCCGAGAAAGGATTGTCAGTAAGATATATAGCCTGGAGCTCGGTATAAGGAGAGAGATCGAGCGCCTTGAGGACATTGTGAGAGAGGTCGAGGATCTCGAGGTTGTAGCACTGACCGAAATCGATAGATTCGATATAGCCACCCTGCGAGAAGAAGTAATTGATGAGCGAAGGGTTTCCATAAACTTTAACCTCTTTTGTTTCACTGAGAGTGACGGGTACAATTGTAGAGACTATGGTTTGGTTTTCTTCGCTCCAGAAAGAGGGGTTGACTTCGTAGGTGACGGGACCATAGCCGCAGTCTACCTTGATTTGAGTTTTTTCAGTGGTTGCTATTTGGAAGCTGAAAGATGGAGCAGTGCCGTCAGCTTTGAAACTGATGGCGAGTTGATCATCAGCCATAGCATAGCCGGAGATGGCGAGTATAGCCAACAAAGCGGAAAATATCTTCTTCATAAATGGATCGTTAAGGTAGTAGTACAGATAATTCGTAATGTAAAAAAAGACTATCCCGGTGTGTGGGCATGGGAATGTCCACACATCGGGATAGTATCAAGTTCTAAACCATGAGGTTTGATCAAATTACTTCACGATAACTTTCTTGCCATCGACAACATAAACACCTGCGGGGAGGTTGTTGAGATCGTTGGAGTTAGCGACGCGGATACCTTGGAGGTTGAATACGGGGCTAACAGTCTGATCAGTGATCATAGACTTAACGCCTGAAGTAGTGGTAGTGATGCTGACAGAGTTGGTTTCGCTTTCAACCACGAAAACATATTTACCATCTTCGCCGGCTTCGAGAGTCTCGTCATTGAGAGTAACGACAACAGACTTGTCGGGATCTTCGATAGAAGCAGAGATAACCACTTCAGTGCCATTTAAGCAAGCGATTCCTTCAGACCAGTCAGCTACTTCAGTGATTCGATCGACAGTAACAGCAGTGTTAACATCCTCTTCAGCGTCGATAGAAACTGTGCAATTTACAGGCTCAGCAGCAACGAAAGCCTTAACTACGTCGCCATCAGCGAGAGTAAGATCCCAGTAAGAGCCACCCTCGTAGTTAGGACTCTTGGCCTCATTATTGAGGAAAACATACTTCTGAACATTATCGCCGGACCAGCCGAGACCGAATGGGTTGTAAGAGCTTTCGCTGAAGTCGAATTCTGTGTAACCATTCTCCATAGTGTCGCTGTAATAGTAGCGTTTAACGTTGGTGAACGAGAAGTAGTAGTTGGCAGCAGACATATCGTCTACCCAAATAACAGCATGAGAATCGAGAACCTCAGCCTTACCAACGAGGTCGATCACCATACCGTCGGTGATGTCATAGATATACTGAGTATTTGAGATATCGATGGGATCCAATTCACCTTCAGTCTTGGTAGCGGAAACGAGCTCATAACCGGGGTTAATCTGATAGCTCATGTAGTTATACTTATCAGAGAGTTCAATTTCATTGCGACCCTCTTCGATTTCCAAGAGGTTCTCAGGATTCTGATATTGTTTGTAAACGTTGAATGCATCCTTGCAAGTAACATTAACTACGGCAGTGATAGTGCCATAAGGAGCAGCAGTGAACTCTACAGTATTTTGCTCTTGGGTAACAGTGAAATAGAGGTTACCATAGAAATAAGACAAGTCTTGTTCCTCGCCGTTGATCTTAATAGCGGTAACATTGTAATCTTGAGAGAGGTAAATACCTACGAGGTCGCCGAGCTGGCAAGAGAAAGCATTGTCGACGAGATCGACATCGTCATAGTTAACAGCAGCACCGGTGATAAGACCGGGAGTAGCCTCTTCGTCATATTGCAGAGAAACGGTACAAGGGATGTCAGGCCATATAGCTTGAACTTCGATATTGCAACCATCCTCGAGAGGCACTTGAACAGAATAGGACTCTACGGAGATAGGCTCATCATTCTTGGTGATAGAATAGATGTTCTTGTCACCCTGAGAGAAGAGAGTAAGGGTACTCTCATTGACGGGATCGAACTTGTAGGTAGCAGTACCCTCTTGCACATCGAGACGAGAGCTAGTACCCGAAAGAGTAGCAGAAATAAGAGAAGGATCATCTACAGTCATGGTGAAAGATGCAGTACGAGCCTCTTCGAGATTAACTGTAGTAACATACCAATGCTTACCGCTATAATAAGAAGAGAGGTAGATGTAAGCGATACCGCCATAGAAACCGCTGAGCTTCGTACCATTTTCATCCACTACAGAAGTGATGGCATAGCCATCCTTGGGAGTGATGTTATAGCGGATGTAAGCGGTATCATCTTCAGAAGAGAAGACATTGTCGCCGGTGACTACAGGGACCTCAATATCAGGGTCGCCATAATTCTCAGCAGGTGTTGTTACTGTCACTGCATCAGCATTGTCGAGGTTAACAGTAACCGAGATAGTGGCATTAGCATTGAAAGAGAACAATGCGATCAGCGCCACGGCAAAAAAAGAGTAGATCTTTTTCATAAGCAAACTGTTTATTAAATTATACTATCATTTATTCTAAGTCAATTGATGCTCAAATAATCCGCTAACCATAAAAGCATCAAAGAAAAAACTCGCTAAACTATCTACTATACAGATGTAAAAAAGATAGACTTAATACTCGTATAAAACCGATGTAAATCTTTAATTACCAAAGAGATATGCCGTGAAGTCTATAAGAAATAGATATTCATTGCATATACCTGTGATGCAAAAGTAGGAAATATTTTTTAAACTTCCAATAATTTTTGTATTATTTTTTTGAGAGGCAAAATAAAGAAAAACTGTCAAAAAGAAAGCACAATATTACATATAGCGCCATAATGTTAAATAAAGTCGCAAATAAACAACAATTAGAGTGCGCTCTATAGCAATGTGATCATAGCACCTTCGATTTTGGAGAGTCTGCCGGTGATTTGCTCATAGAGGTCGAGGGGGAACTCGGCGATGATTCCACACATATTGTCGAAAGACTTATCGAGGACCTTGATATCGGGAGTGGCTTTGATGATTCTCATGACTTGGTCGGCAGTTTCGTAAGAGAACTCGACCTTGATACGGGACATTTGTCGACATTCCAACTTTCCGGCATCTTGGAGAGCGAGACGGGCGGCTTCGCGATATGCAGCGATCAGCCCGGAAGTGCCGAGTTTGATACCGCCGAAATATCTGACGACGAGGACTACGACGTTGGTGAGTTCGAAGCTATTGATCTGTCCGAGGATTGGCTTGCCGGCAGTGCCGGAAGGTTCGCCGTTGTCATTGAGTTGCCACTCCATTCGCTCGGGGCCGATCATATAAGCCCAACAGACATGGCGGGCATCATGATACTCGTTTTGATACTGTTTGATGATCGCTTTTGCCTCCTCGGCAGAGCTGACGGGGATGGCAAAAGCGAGAAACCGGCTCATTTTCTCAGTGTAACGAGCAGAGCCGGCTTGGGGGATAGTATAATAGATATCCATTAAAGCTAACGAGGTAAAAGCGTGAGACTAACCGAAAAGATTGTCGATATGGTCATCACTGATAGGATAGAAAAGCATACCGGCGGCAACGGAGTCGGACTTTTCGGCGCCAAGTTCTTCGCGAACGATAGCGAGCGACCAGAGGAGAGCGGAAGATGGGCCGTTGGCGAGTACGAACTTATCGTCGCAAACCACTTTTTCATCATGATAAGCAGCGCCATTGAGGAGGTGTTCGAAGCCGGGATAGCAAGTAGCATTGCGGCCGGCGAGCATACCTTCAGCACCGAGCACAACGGCGGGGGATGCACAGATGGCGGCAATGCGGCCGGATTTAGAAGACAGTTGACGCTTCAAGAGCCCGATGAGAGGCGCAAAATCATGGAGATTGTCGGCACCGGGAAGGCCACCGGGGAGGATGAGCCATGCCGGATCGGCAAATAGAGTCGAATCAAAGAGCACATCGGCTTTCACTTGAATGCCATGGGCACCCGCTACGGAGAGACAATTAGATATGGAGACCGTCTTCACCGACATGCCGGCTCTTCTTAACACATCAACGACAGTCAAGGCTTCGACCTCTTCGAAACCATCGGCAAGAAAAACAAACGATTCTCTCATAAGCAAATAATTTTAAAAATAATACGATAATAACTAAAGTTTAATAAACGATAATCGTAAATTTAGCAAAATATTTGATATTGGCAAAATAATTATTGAGGAAAAGGTGAAATTTGTCATAAATGTAATGAAAAAGTAGCAAATTTAGTCGTATATTTGCAGGAATAACCGAAAAAGCGATAAGGAAAAGATGAATACATTAAAACGAACCGCCCGTGGTATATGGGTGATGATAATGATGTCGACGATGGGAGTATGGATGGCATCGTGTGGCAAAGAATATCGCACAAACGAAGGAATGATCTGGCACACTTCGTATCATATCACCTACTCCAGCGATCGGGATATGGGAGATAGTATAATGGCAACGCTTCGGGGTGTGGATCGATCGCTCAATGTATTTGACGGGACCTCACTTGTGTCACGCGCGAATGACGGTGATTCAGTCGAGGTTGATGGGCACTATATCCGTGTTTATGAGAAATCGCGAGAGATCCATCGGATGAGTGGTGGGGCATTTGACCCGACCCTTGGGCCGCTGATCACGGCGTGGGGATTCGGCAAGGGACATAAAGCGACGTCAGACACACTTCGCATCGACTCACTGATGCAGATCGTGGGTATCGCCAAGACTCGCCTTGAGGGTAACCGCCTGGTGAAGGGAGATCGCCGGATAGAGTTTAACTACTCGGCGATAGCCAAGGGATATGGCTGCGACTGTGTTGCGGAGATGTTAGAGCGCAATGGCATCAGTGACTATATGGTGGAGATTGGTGGAGAGATAAGGTGTGCCGGGGAGAGTCCGACGGGGCAAGGCTGGCGAGTATCGATCGATCGACCTGTAAGGAGCGAGAGGGTGGATCACAGTTCACAATGTATCATCGAGATTACCGACCGAGGGATGGCAACATCGGGCAATTATCGCAACTATCACCAAGAGGGAGGTAAGATTTATGGTCACACGATCTCGGCGAAGACGGGGCGACCGACGCTGACCGATGTGCTGAGTGCGACAGTGGTGAGTGGGAGTTCGATGGAGGCTGACGGGCTTGCCACGGCGATGATGGCGATGGGTTCGGAGCGAGCCAAGGCGCTTGCCGACTCGCTGAAATTGCCGGTGATGCTGATACTTACGGACACTGTGGTCTGGCAGACGTCGGAGTTCGAGAGATTAATTAGGAATTAGGAATTAGGAATTAGGAGATAGGAATTAGGAGATAGGAATTAGGAATTAATTTTCTTATTAAAAAAGGCGTATAGGTCAAAATGGGTGCTAAAATCGCCGTAACAGTTTATTATC
>JBJEKI010000039.1:0-19206 GCA_051878555.1 Lepagella sp.
TGCTCAAAAATATCCGCCCCTACGACCCCAAAAATTTAAGGAACGCGCTCTAAACCATTATGTTGTCGCCGAGGTTATCAATACGAGGTGACAATAGAAGCAAAACGCAAGAAGAAATTCAGAATAATCATGTTGATAATACGGACAGTCGCCGAGCTCGGCGAGTATGTATCGAACGAACGCAAAAATGGCCGCTCCATCGGGCTTGTGCCCACGATGGGAGCGTTGCATGCCGGCCACATTTCGTTGGTAACGAAAGCAGTGTCGGAGAATGACATAGTGGTGGTGAGTCTCTTTGTGAACCCCACACAGTTTAACAATCCTACCGACCTTGCCACCTATCCACGCAAGGAGGAGGATGATTTCGCTCTCTTGCGAGAGGCGGGAGCGTCGGCAGTGTTTGCCCCCTCGGTTGAGGAGATCTACCCCGGGGGCGTGGATGGTCGCGAGCGCCACGAATTTGAACTTGGCACCGCTGCCACAGTGATGGAGGGGAAATATCGTCCCGGACATTTCCAGGGAGTTGCCGAGATCGTCTCGAAGCTCTTCCGTATGGCTAATCCAACGCGCGCCTATTTCGGCGAGAAGGATTTCCAGCAGATTGCCGTGATCCGCAATATGGTGGCGAGCGAGGGTATCGACATTGAGATTGTGGCATGCCCCATCAAGCGAGCCGACGACGGCCTGGCCCTCTCGAGTCGCAACGCACTGCTCACCCCCGAGCAGCGTGCCATCGCCCCGGAGATCTATCGAGCGCTGAAAGCCTCGACCGAATATGCCAAGGAGCACTCGGTGCAAGCCACCCACGATATGGTGGTGGAAAGCATCAATGCTCAGCCTGAACTCGAAGTGGAATATTACGAGATCGTGGATGGCAGAACGTTGCTCCCCGTAGCCGAGTGGGAAGAGAGCGACTCAGTGGTGGGATGCATCACAGTGTATTGCGGCAAAATAAGACTTATCGACAACATTCGCTATAAATAACAATAAAACAGGGAGCGAAAGCGGTGGTCGCGAGTCCGGCTTTGGTTTCCTCCCTACATGGCTGATATGCTAATAGAAATGATGAAATCGAAGATCCATCGCGTCACTGTGACCCAGGCGGATCTCAACTATGTGGGAAGCATCACCATCGACGGCGACCTTCTGCGGGCTGCCGACATCCTTCCCGGCCAACGAGTTTGGATAGTCAACAATAATAATGGCGAGCGCTTCGACACCTACGTGATCGAAGGGGAGGCAGGCTCAGGCGTGATCTGCCTCAATGGTGCGGCTGCCCGCAAGGCACAGCCCGGCGACGTGGTGATCATCATGACCTACGCGCTGGTTACCCCCGAAGAGGCTCGCGACCTGAAGCCGAGAGTCATCTTCCCCGACACTCGCACCAACCTCCTGCCCAAAGCCTAACAGAAGATTTTCAGATATAAATAACAGATAAAACAGACCCTACTACCGATATGTTCAACAATCTTACCGAGCGACTTGAGAGCTCATTCAAAATCCTCAAAGGACAAGGACGAATCACCGAGATCAACATCTCCGAGACGACCAAAGATATAAGGAAGGCATTGGTCGCTGCCGACGTCAACTATAACGTCGCCAAGGCATTTGTCGACAGGGTGAAACAAGAGGCGATAGGTCAGAAAGTAATCAACGCTCTGAAGCCCAAGGAGCTTATGCTCAAGATCGTGCACGATGAGTTGGTAAAGCTGATGGGTGAAGAGGCAGTGCCTCTCAACGCTGATGGGCATCCGGCAGTGATCTTGATGTCGGGTCTGCAGGGTGCAGGTAAGACCACCTTTGCCGCCAAGATAGCCAAGCTCCTGAAGGAGAAGAAGGGCAAACGTCCTCTGCTGGTGGGAGCCGACGTATATCGTCCGGCAGCTCGCGAGCAGCTCCGTGTCAACGGCGAGAAGGTGGGCGTGCCTATGTTCACCCGCGAAGATTCAAAAGACCCCGTGGCTATCGCTCGCGAAGCCATCGCCTACGCCAAGTCGGAGAACTATAACGTGGTGATCGTCGACACCGCCGGCCGTCTGGCAGTCGATGAGGAGATGATGCAAGAGATCGAGAATATCAAGAATGCCATCAATCCTCAAGAGACCCTCTTCGTGGTGGATGCCACCACCGGTCAGGATGCCGTCAACACAGCCAAGGCCTTTAACGACCGCATCGACTTCGACGGCGTGGTACTGACCAAGCTCGATGGCGACACCAAGGGTGGTGCGGCGATCTCAATCCGCGCCGTGGTGACCAAGCCTATCAAGTATATCGGCACCGGCGAAGGCATGGAGGGTATCCAGGTGTTCGACCCCCGAGGTATGGCAAGCCGCATTCTCGGCGGCGGCGACGTGCAGGAACTTATCAACCGCATCAACAGTACCATCAGCGAGGATGAAGCCAAGAAAATAGAGACAAAGATCAAACAAAACAAGTTCGATTTCGACGATTTCCTCTCGCAGATACAGAAGATCAAATCTATGGGTAAGCTCTCCGACCTGATCGGCATGATTCCGGGCATGAGCAAGATGACCAAGGGATTGGACAATGTCGACCTGGATGGCAATGCCTTCAAGTCGATCGAGGCTATCATCGGCTCGATGACCCCCTACGAGCGTGCCCACCCCGACTGCATCAAGGGTTCGCGCCGCCAGCGCATCGCCAAGGGCTCGGGCACGAAGCTCGAGGAGGTGAACCGTCTGCTCAAGCAGTTCGAAGATATGCGCAAGATGATGCACAAGGTCTCGACCATGAACCCGATGCAGATGATGAAGCAGGTGCGTCAAGCCAAGAGAGCTCGTCGCTAATCACGCTGACACCTCACTCTCCTCCCCTCATCCTCTCATTCTCTCATCCTCTCATCCACTCAATAACTCATCCACTCAATAACTAAATAAAAACGACTCACAGCATTGATACAAGTAAATAATCTGGGCATGCAGTTTGGCAAGCGCGTGCTCTTCCAAGACGTGAATCTGACATTCAACCACGGCAACTGCTATGGCATCATCGGCGCCAACGGGGCGGGCAAGTCGACCCTGATGCGCATACTTTCGGGGGAGCTCTCCCCCACTCACGGCACAGTGACCTTCGGTCCGGGCGAGCGTCTGTCGGTTTTATCACAGGATCACTTCGCCTACGATGAGTGCACAGTGATCGAGACCGTGCTCCGTGGCCACACCGTGCTTTGGGACATCATGCAGCGCAAGGATGCCATCTATGCCAAGCCCGATTTCAGCGACGAAGATGGCATCATCGCCGCCGAGCTCGAGGAGAAATTTGCCGAACTCGAAGGGTGGAACGCCGAGAGTGATGCCGCCGCCCTGCTCAGCGGCCTCGGCATCAAGGAGGAGCGCCACTATATGCTGATGAAGGATATGAGCGCCAACGAGAAGGTGCGCGTATTGCTCGCCAAGGCACTCTTCGGCAACCCCGACAACCTGCTGCTCGACGAGCCGACCAACGACCTGGACCTCGAGACCGTATCCTGGCTCGAGAATTATCTCGCCAACTTCGAAAACACCGTGCTCGTGGTGAGCCACGACCGCCACTTCCTCAACGCCGTGAGCACCCACACGCTCGACATCGATTACAACAAGATATCAATCTTCGCCGGCAATTACGACTTCTGGTATCAGTCGTCACAGTTGGCACTGCGTCAGCAGCAGGCTGCCAACAAGAAGGCTGAGGAGAAGCGCAAGGAGCTCTTGGAGTTCATCCAGCGATTCTCTGCCAATGTGGCTAAGAGCAAGCAGACCACCAGCCGCAAGAAGATGCTTGAGAAACTCAACGTCGAGGAGATCCAACCCTCGTCGCGTCGCTATCCCGGCATCATCTTCACGCCGAGCCGCGAGGTGGGCAATAAGATCTTGGAGGTGAAGGGACTCTCAGCCTCGATCGAGGGTGAGGTGCTCTTCAGAGATGTCAATTTCCAGATCGAGAAGGGTGACAAGGTGGCATTCCTGAGTCGCGACCCACGCGCCATGACCGCACTCTTTGAGATCGTGATGGGCAATCGCAAGGCCGACAGCGGCGAGTATGACTGGGGACAGACCATCACCACTGCCTATCTCCCCTTGGACAATAGCTCATTCTTCGAGACTGACCTCAACTTGGTGGACTGGCTCTGCCAGTGGAGCAACGACTCGTCGGAAATCTATCTGAAGGGATTCCTCGGCAAGATGCTCTTCAGCGGCGAGGAGGTGCTCAAGAAGGCATCGGTGCTCTCCGGAGGTGAGAAGATCAGATGTATGATCGCCCGCATGATGCTCACCGACGCCAACACGATGGTGCTCGATTCGCCGACCAACCATCTCGACCTCGAGTCGATCCAGGCGTTCAACAATACACTTCAGGCATTCAAGGGTGTAATCATGATGTCGAGCCATGACCATGAGTTCATCCAGACCGTATGCAACCGCATCATCGAGCTGACCCCCAACGGCATCATCGACAAGATGATGGATTATGACGATTATATCGTCGACGAGAGGGTGGCAGCGGCACGCGAGCGGCTGTATCCACCGACAGAAAAATAAATCGAAACATCAGGGTGTGCACCTAACATAGAGTGCGCACCTTTTTTATAATAAAAAGGTAAAAGAATAAAGAAAAAGAATATGGTAAAGCATATCGTTACATTTAAGCTCACCGGCACGCCGGAGGAGCGTATGGAGGTGGCTCGCAAGTTTGTCGCCGCCCTCAACAAGTTGCCGGAGCAGATCGAAGTGCTCCGCTCGATGGAGACAGGCATCAACGAGAATCCCGCCGAAGAGTGGGATGTGGTGCTGACCGCTGTGGTCGACACGATGGCAGATGTAGAGGTATATGCCAAGCACCCGGCGCATGTAGCGGCGGCAGCATTGCTCGCCGGCCATAAGGGTGGCCGCGCATGTGTCGACTACACCTTCTGATAAGAGCTTTTTCGGACTAAGAGCGCGCTCCTTTTATCCTTCTATTTCCATAAGTTCGAGATAGCGTAGTTCCGCCTCATCGAGGAGGGTGGAGACTTCGGCAAACTGTTGACCGGCCTCGACGATGGCGTCACCCTGGAGTGTGCCCGATGAGAGGTCGGCCTCGAGTGCGGCGCGACGTGCGGTGAGTTCTTCGATGCGTTGCTCAAGTTGCTCCATTTCGCGTTTCTCTTTAAAAGAGAGCTTTCGTTTCTCCTCCTTCTTGCGCCAGGTGTTACCATTACCGGAAGTAGATACCGCGGCGGCAGAGTCGTTGGTTTCCGCTTGGCGTTGTTCCTTCTCTTGCATAGCCACGCAGTGGCGATAGGTGCTGTAATCGCCCGGGAAGTCGCGCACATCCCCCTTGCCGTCGAACACGAAGAGATGGTCGACGATACGGTCGAGGAAGAATCGGTCGTGGCTCACCACGATGACACAACCCTTGAAATTAACTAAGTAATCCTCCAAGATGGTGAGGGTCATGATGTCGAGATCGTTGGTGGGCTCGTCGAGCACCAAGAAGTTGGGTGAGCGCATCAACACGGTGGCAAGATAGAGCCTACGTCGCTCACCGCCACTTAGCTTATAGATATACTTCTGTTGGGTTTCGGGAGTAAAGAGGAATCGAGAGAGGAAAGCAGAGGCTGAGATGCGAGTTTTATCGTCGATACGCACATCTTCGGCAATCTCGGTTACGGCATCAATCACGCGCTTCGACTCATCGAATTGGGTCATACCCTCTTGACTGTAATATCCCCATTTCACAGTTTGGCCGATATCGAAGTGTCCCGAATCGGGTTCGACGAGACCGAGGAGCATCTTGAGGAATGTGGACTTGCCGGCGCCATTATTGCCGACGATGCCGATCTTCTCATATCGGGCGAAGGTATAGCTCCAGTCGCGGATCAGGGTGCGATCGCCATACGACTTGGAGACATGATGGGCTTCGAAGATTTTGGAGCCGATATAAGTGGACTTGACATCGATGGCTACATCCTTTTCGGAGAGGTTGACACGGCTGCGTTCGGTGAGTTGATGGAAGTTGTCGATACGATATTTCGCCTTCGAACCACGAGCCTGAGGCTGACGGCGCATCCACTCAAGTTCGGTGCGCAGAAGATTGCGAACGCGAGCCAATTCGGCGGAGAGGTTTTCCATACGTTCGGCGCGACGTCGGAGGTAGTAGTCGTAGTTGCCATCGTAGGTGAATAGCTGGCAGCGGTCGATTTCGATGATACGGGTGCAGACCTTGTCGAGGAAATAGCGGTCGTGTGTCACCATCAAGAGGGTGACACGCTGGCGAGTGAGGTAATTTTCGAGCCACTCGATCATCTCGATGTCGAGATGGTTGGTAGGCTCATCGAGGATCAGCATATCGGGCTTGGAAAGGAGCACGCGCGCCAGAGCCACACGCTTGGCTTGGCCTCCGGAGAGGTGTTCGACAGGCATATCGGGGTCGGCGATGTTGAACTGAGAGAGCATCTTGCGAGCCATATCGGCACCATTCCAATTCTCATCGTGGAGGGTATCGGCAGGGGGAGCGGCATATTCGACAGCCGACATCCCCGGGGGCATCAGCGGCGACTGCTCCAAATAGCCGACACGGAGGCCATTGCGATATACCACACGCCCCGAGTCATAATCCTCATGACCGGTAAGGATATTCAGGAACGTGGATTTGCCGTCGCCATTGCGAGCCACGAGGCCAATCTTATCCCCCTCATACACACCCAGAGTAATATCGGCGAACAGCAGCCGGTCGCCGAAAGACTTGGTCAACTTCTCAATCTGTAAAAAACTCACCATACCATCAAAAAGTATTAGAGCACAAAATTACACTATTTCTCGCAGATCACAAAAATTTCTCTATGATGAGAGTAGGATAAACCGGCGCTCTAATATCAGATTAACTTAGAGCGCACTCTAATCATTTTACACCAACAAGTGCAGAAAAGTGTAGCAACACTACATTTTTCCGCACTCGTTAATGCAAAATTACAATTTTTTCGTGATATACACAAATAAGATCAATACTCTCTGCCGCGTAGCCGGATTCTTGCGTTTTAGAGCGCGCTCTAAACTTATTGGGATTTCGAATTTATAAAAAAATCTGACAGATATGCAATTATCCGCAAAAAAAGATTCAAGGTGATGACACCCTGAATCTCCGGAGCCGCGAGTGGGACTCGAACCCACGACCTTTTCGTTACGAATGAAATGCTCTACCGACTGAGCTATTGCGGCTGATGCTCTCGCCGAGATAATCCGACTCAATCATCTCCCGATTGCAATTGCAAAGTTAATAAAAATCATCCATCCTCAAAAATATTTCTTCCTTTTCTTTTCTCTTCAACATATTTTACCTTCTGTTTCGTTATATATGTGGAGGCGATTTCCTTCGTATGGTTCACTCCAAAGTATATTTCCTCTATCATTCACCCTATATTTCCCATCAAAACCTGATCCGACCATGAATCTGACTGACTTCTCGAGCCGACGCTCGATCCGTAAATATCTTGACAAGGATGTGAGCGACGAGCTCCTCAATTCAATACTCGAAGCGGCTATGCGCGCCCCTACTTGTGGCAATATGCAACTCTATTCGGTAGTGGTCACCCGCAGCGAAGAGGGTAAACGCGCCTTGGCACCCGCCCATTTCAACCAGCCGATGGTGACCGACGCCCCTGTCGTGCTGACCATCTGCGCCGATTATGCCCGCTTCACTCGCTGGTGCCGTCTGAGCAATGCCGACCCCGGCTATGATAACTTTCTCTCCTTCCTCAACGCTATGAGCGATGCCACTATCTTCGCTCAGCAGGTGGTGGCTGCCGCCGAAAGCCAAGGCCTCGGCACTTGCTATCTTGGCACAGTTACCTACAACGCCGCTATAATCTCCAAGACCCTTGACCTCCCTGAGCTCTGCATCCCGGTGGCTTGCATCACTATGGGCTGGCCCGCAGAAGAGGGTGTCGAAACCGAACGACTTCCTCTCGCCGCCATCGCCCACAACGAGAAATATCGCCCCGATAGCGACGCCGATATCTTAGAGCAATTCAAAGCCAAAGATGAATATGCCCCAAACAGAAATTTCGTCGAAGAAAATAACAAGGAATCCTTGGCACAGGTCTTCACCGACATAAGATACCCTCGACAGATGAACGAAGACTTCTCAGCCACATTCCTCGCCCTGCTTCGCGAAAAACAATTTCTGAAATAAAGGGCTCTAACGACATCAAGAGTCTAAGAGCACGTTCCTTAATTTTTTTATTTTTTCATTTTCGAGCAAGTCGGGGCGCAGGCGTCGCGTGCGTTCTAATGCCTGCTCATATCGCCACTCAGCAATCTTCGCTTCGTGCCCCGAGAGAAGTATGTCGGGCACACGCCATCCCTTATATTCCGCCGGACGCGAATAGACCGGCGGCGCCAACAACCCATCTTGGAACGAATCGGAGAGGGCAGACTGCTCATCGCCGATCACCCCGGGAAGAAGACGCACCACCGCATCCGCCACCACCGCTCCGGGCAATTCACCCCCGGTCAGCACATAGTCGCCGATTGAGATCTCGCGTGTGATCAGATGCTCACGCACACGCCAGTCAACACCCTTATAATGCCCGCAGAGGATGATCACATTCTCCAACAGCGACAGCGAATTGGCTATCTGCTGATTGAACTGCTCCCCATCAGGCGTCATAAAGATCACCTCATCATAATCACGCGCTGCCTTCAGGGCAGAGATGCAAGCATCAATCGGCTGTATCTGCATCACCATCCCTGCCTCGCCGCCGAAGGGATAATCATCCACCTTGCGATGACGACTCGTGGTGTAATCACGAAGATTGTGAACATGAATCTCAGCAAGCCCCTTGTCCTGGGCACGCTTCAAAATCGAGCTGCCGAAAAAAGCCTCGAGCATCTCCGGCACGACGGTGAGTAGGTCAATTCTCATATCAGCAAATTATGAATCATAGATGATGCATCTTTCATTATGAATTATGAATTATGCATTATGCATTGTGCATCAATCCGACTGCAAAGATAGCAAAAAAAAAGAGTGTATCAAAACCGAAATTTTGATACACTCTGGCATTATGGAAAAGTATTTCTTAATCGATTTCCTCGTCAGCTTCGTAGCCACCCATTTCGCGGATAGCATTCTTGAGCATGGTGTACTGCTGGAAGAGGTGGTTTACGGGCACCTCGCCGACAGTGTAATCGTGCATCGGGCTCTTGAGGAAGAAGCTCAAGAAGCGCTGAGTGCCACAACGGCCGGCACGCATAGCGAGGTCGCTGAGCAATACGAGGTCGAGGCAGAGGGGAGCAGCGAGGATAGAGTCGCGGCAGAGGAAGTTGATCTTGATCTGCATAGGATAGCCCATCCAGCCGAAGATGTCGATGTTGTCCCAGCCCTCTTTGTTGTCATTGCGAGGAGGATAATAGTTGATACGCACCTTGTGGTAGTATTGAGTATCTTCGTCATTGCCATGGCCATAGAGGTCGGGCTGCTCTTCGGGCACGAGGATGCTCTCGAGAGTAGAGAGTTTAGACACCTCTTTAGTGCGGAAGTTAGCGGGCTCATCGAGCACGAGACCGTCGCGGTTGCCGAGGATATTGGTAGAGAACCAGCCGTTCAGGCCGAGGCAACGAGTGCCGATGATAGGAGCGAAACCGGACTTCACGAGAGTCTGGCCGGTCTTGAAGTCCTTACCTGCGATAGGCATGCCGGTCTTCTCAGCGAGTTCCCACATAGCGGGGATGTCTACTGTAGTATTGGGGGCTCCCATGATGAAGGGGCAACCCTCAGAAAGTGCAGCGTATGCGTAGCACATCGAAGGAGCGATATGATCCTTGTCGTCAGCCTTCATAGCAGCCTCAAGAGCAGCTATAGAGCCATGGATCTTCTCATCAACGGGCACATATACCTCAGTCGAAGCAGCCCAGAGCACTACTACACGTTCTACACCGGTAGTGGCCTTGAAGTTGCGGATATCTTCGCGGATCTGCTCAGTCATATCCCAACGATCCTTAACCTGCTTTACATTGTCGCCATCAAGACGCTTTGCATAGTTATGATCGAAAGCTGCCTTCAAAGGCTTGATTGCCTCGAGTTCCTCCTTTACGGGGTTGATATCTTTCTCTTTGAGCACCTCTGCGTTGATCGCTGACTCGTATGCATTGGCAGGATATACATCCCATGCGCCGAATACGATGTCGTTGAGATCTGCCAAAGGCACGATGTCCTTATAGTGGAGATACTTCTTATCCGCACCGCGTCCTACGCGGATCTTATCATACTGAGTCATCGAACCGATAGGCTTTGCCAAACCCTTGCGAGTCATCAAGACACCGGTCATGAATGTTGATGATACGGCACCAAGACCTACCACCATAACACCAAGTTTACCCTTGGGTGCTTCTGCTTTTTTTGTAGACATAATTTCTTTAAAATAATGTTTTGTTGTTTTCTATTTCTAATGCGTTTCTCCTTCTTTCCTATATATAAGCACTTTACCTCGTAAAAAAA
This sequence comes from Lepagella sp., assembly GCA_051878555.1. Taxonomy (GTDB): domain Bacteria; phylum Bacteroidota; class Bacteroidia; order Bacteroidales; family Muribaculaceae; genus Lepagella. Next base: position 10,477 of record JBJEKI010000039.1, read on the forward strand.
GTCTAATACATAGCACTAAATCAGCATGCGACAGCATGCCTCAGGGAAAAACGACGTAAAATTACCTTGAATTTCCCATTCTGCAAAGAAATTTCATAAAAAATTAACAGCCTATTTCTTAAATATTGTTAAAAGATTATTGCATTGGCAAAAATATGTTAATCTCGCTATATTTTAAGCCATTTCTGTTAATTTGTTATAAGTGGGCTTATGACAGAATTTTGACCAATTCGTCCAAGTTTTGGATCATATTGGGATGTGTCTGTGCATCCTCTTCGGCAGTCCATCCCTTACCCTTGATCCACACCACTTGGCAGCCGATCGTCTCTGCCGGCACGATATCCTTGCGATAGGAATCCCCGACCACGAGAGTCTCTTCCGGCTTCATACCCAGAGCCTCGACACCCAGAGCGAATATGCGTGGATCCGGTTTGCGCACGCCCACCACGGCGCTCTCGACGATAGTCTTGAAATATTTATCGATGCCGAAGTCGGCAAGCACGCTCTCCACATTGCCATAGAAGTTGGAGACGAGCACCATCGGATAGCGTGGAGTCAACTGCTCGAGCACCCTCTTCGAGGCTTCGACATGGCTTCGCGCCGAGGCGTAGCAAATCTCGGCAATCTCTCTGCTCTTCTCCTCCACGATCTCTGCCCGAATGTCGCCATGCTCGGCGAGCCATTGCAACTCGATCTTCATCTTGATGAGCATCATATCGTGAAAGGTGTGATGGGGAAAGATATGTTTCACGCGTGCCAATTCGCGCTCGGCATAGACGTATGCGTCGCGGAATACATTCTTATCCACCACTACTCCGGCCTGCTGATAAGCCGACCATATCACCTCGCTCCAGTGGTCGCCACCCGAGTCGATAGTGCCTCCATAGTCGAAGAGGAGGCCGCGGATCTTTGTAGCATCAATATTCATAGTCAGGGTCTTGAAGGCGTTGGGTCATGGTGCGGCAGATGCGTTCATGACGCACCATCATATACACCAAGATAATATTAAGCACAGTGAGTTCGAAGGCGAAATAGAGCCAAGGCATCCTCAGCACCAAGATAGCCACGAAGAGGGCGATGGTGCGAGTATTGAAAGAGAGAATATTGGTATACTTCATCAGAGGGAGGCTCAAAGCGCGGAACTCATCGCGGAATTTCTGAGGGATCGCGCCGCTGAAGCGAGCACGGAGGGTGGCGCGCAACTCCTGCATGCGAGGTGTGCGACCCTCCTGCCCTACGGTATAATTGAGATAGAAGGTCATCACGAGCTTGCTCCAGAAATTTTTACTCCACGACATGGCGGCATACTTCTCCTTGAGTTCGGAGGTGGAGTCAAGTTCGCTACCCTCCTTGCCGCGAAGGAAGAAAAGGTGGAACTGTCGATAATAGTCAGCCATGGCAGCCTGCACGGCGTGGCAGAGTCCGGTGACGACAGCCATCACCCAGATCACCCAGTGATGCTCTATAAAGAAGGTGGAAGTGACAGTCTCGCGAAGGCATATCGCCACATAGATGGAGGCGAACCAGAGGTCGCCACTGATACCATCCAAGATGCGCCCCACACGAGAATATTGACCCGTCATACGAGCCAACTGTCCATCGGCGCTATCGAAAGAATCCGCCCATATCAGCAAGAGCGCACCGGCGATGTTGATCCAGAGATTGTCGAAATAGAAGCATACGCCGGCGCCGACACCGAGGAAGATCGACGCGATGGTAATGACATTGGGAGTGACCCCAAGTTTACGGGCGAGCAGAGCCCAAGCATATCCGATAGGGCGATAGAAATAGAGGTCGATATGTTCCTCCGTATCCATCGACTTGAGCGAGGACTTAAATTCCGACTTAATCTTTGATGTTTTATCTTTAACTATCATATTCTAAAGAAGTTGCTGAGTAACATAAAAGTTTCTTAACAAATATAAGCGACATATCGGTCGAGGGCACGATGCAGGGGAGCGATCCGAGCCACAGCGATTTCGAAGAGGAGAGACCCGACCAGGGCGCAAGCGATGCCACACATCACATCGATGATATAATGATGAGACGAATATACGGCAGTCAGCCAAATTCCCAAGGTCACCACAGCCAGGAGAATGATCCATAAGCGAGGGGCTTTGAATCGGATGGCATAGATTAGCGCCACGAGGGTATAGGCAGAGTGGAGCGAGGGGAGAGCGGCGAAGACATTGGCATTGCGCGAATAGAGGAAATGGAAGATATTCAGACCGGTCATCTCGTCGAAGCGTCCGAGGCCTGCCACCTCCCCCGGCGTGCCCGGGATCGCCTCCATGCCATGCATCGCCACATACCATGGCGGTGCTGCCGGATGGATATAATAGAAGGCAAAGCCAATCAGATTCACCAATAGGAAGACTATCGCAAAGTGGAGATAAGCCCGGCGTTCACCCTTGAAATAGAGCCAAATGCCGAAGATGATCGGCAGGGGCACCCAGCAAAGATAGAAGATGCCGCTCATGAAGTCCATCGCCGGGCAGTGATGCAAGGCGAAGTATTCATTGGGAGTCAGCACCACCCCCTCTGCCACTGTAATGCCGAAGAAACTCTTCTCGGCGGTATACAGTCCCTCGACATCCACCGGATTCACCTCATAATTGGGGAGGAGATTCATCCAATCGTAAGAGATGCCGAAGACGAAGAAGGGGAGCAATGCCACTACCAGCTTGCGCGAGCCCTGATAGGGGATAAAGAGCAGCAAGAAAGCGGCACAAAGCAGGATATGCTCCGAGCGAAAGCCCACGAAAGCCACCGTAACGAATAGCCACAACGCAAGGATTGCCAAGGCTATCAGCAATTCGCGACAGGTGGGAAGGGTAAACTTCGTCATATCCTAATACTCTACTTATTGATCAACTTACTTCTGCAATGCAAGATACGGACTATTGCCGTGATGTTGGCCAGAAGTGCTATCAGCGCCATGCCGATCACGATGATAAGGTTCAGCCGGGCGATACCGGCAGCGATCACGACAATCGAGGTCACCACTACCCTCTCGGGGCGTTGCATCAGGCCGACCGAGCAGTTGGCGCCTAAGGCCTCGGCGCGGGCACGCACATAGCTCACCATAATACTTCCCACCAAGGCGAGGAACGTAATCAGCGCTCCCGTCATATCGCCACACGATATCAAGTAGAACGCCACGCCGCCCAGTGTGAAGAGCTCGCAATAGCGGTCGAGCACCGAATCATAGAGGGCGCCAAACTTCGACACCATCCCGCCGAGACGTGCCACCTGCCCATCGAGCATATCGAACAGCGAGGAGAGGATGATCACACAGCCCGCCAAGGTCACTAACCCATAGTTCGGGCCGTCGGCACCCTGTGCCATACCGGCATACACCAGCAGGGCAGCGGCTGCCAGATTGCCGAGCAAGCCGATCGTGGTCACCATATTTGGTGTGATACCAACCCTCACCATCGTGCGGACCACAGGGTTGATCACCATATAGATGGCCTGTTGCAGACCATCACGCATTCTCTTAAATTTACTTCTCTCAGACATTTGCGTATTAAATCAAAATAAAATTTCCAATTCAGCTAACTATTATATAGAAATCATCCTCTCCCTCCATAATGCGAGCGCTTAAGTCTCCCGGCAGTCATGGCATCGACAGCCCCAATGGCATACCGGTCGAAGCGGGTGGGACGATAGACAAAATTGCGTTGTAACAGATAATTCCATGCCACCGACACGATGAGCGACACTGCCAGACGAGCGGCGGCGAAGATCACATCGGCAGAGATATTCCGTTCTGACAGATATTGCCAGTGAGTCAGGAGGAATGCCAAGCCGGTCGTGCCATACATATTCAAGAGCAACGAGCCGACCCACACCATGGCATATTTCACCACGATAGCCTTGATCGACTGCTGCCGGGCATGGAAGGTAAAGCAATAATTGATATAGCAATTCACCACTCCGCCCGAGATGGCACCTATAGCCACCGACAGGTTCGAGCGATGCAGAGGCTCGAGAGCCACCAAAATCAGAGAATAGAAGAGCATACTCATGCCGAAATCGACCCAAGAGCCGACTTGCGACGAGACTATCGACCGCAGGAATGTGAACACTCCTCCGCCATTCAGCAGCTTATCTGCGATCGTATGTTTCTTCTTCTCTTCTGTCATACGTTTCGATAGAATCGAGACTAAATAATCATTTTTACGATCAATAACACGACGACGCTATATATGCCTGCCAGGACATCGTCAGCCATCATGCCATATCCTCTCGGCAGGCGTTCCATAGCACGAATACCAAGGGGCTTATATATATCGAACAGGCGGAACAACGCCAGCGACAAGAGTATCAGCCACCAGGGGTCGACAGCCACTGATGTAATCGGCAATAGCGAGATCCACTGCCCCACTGTTTCGTCGACACAAGCCACCACCGGGTCCTTGCCCCAATACTTCTCGCTGACACTGCTCGCCCAGGTGCCCGCCACGGCGAATACCACGACAGCCACCGCTGTCACCGTCAGTATCACCGCCGACGATGCCCACAGATAGAGGGGCAACCAGAGCAGAATGGCGAGTATGGCTCCCCATGTGCCCGGCATCACCGGCAGAAAGCCCACCCCGAATGAGGTGGCTATCAGCTTCGGGAACAGGGGAAACTTACCCCTCTCCGTGCCTTCGGTTTCTGCTTCTCGTCTCGGCTTCATGACTTATAATTCTTCCTTATATAGTTGAGCACACACTTGGCGATATAGGGCGCAGCCTCATTGCGACATGGCGCGAACGAAGGCCAGTCGTTGAAGTCGATGATCTGCATAGAGCCGTCGGCATCGATGATGCAGTCGCCGCCATAGATCTTGACATCCATGATATCTGATGCCCGCTGGCATATCTTCTTGAGGTGATCCTCATCGAAAGAGAAGCCGTGAGACTTGCCATTGACAGCCTCCGTGCCATATTTCGAATGGCCCTCATCGAAGGGATAGAACCAGTAGAAGAAAGGCTGACCGCTCACGCCATAGAACTTCACCAAGTCGCCCACCAAATGCCGATTGATCACCGCACGCTTGATGCCGCGATAGAAATACTCATGGAGCACCTCCTGCGCCTCCTCGATGTGGCGGCAATAGCTCACATCCTCCTTGTGCATCGAATGGAAGTCGCCGCGCTTGATCCAGCAGGAGGCAAACCCGGCACGTTCCAACTGCCCGCGCACATCCTCATTGGTGTTGACGATGATGCTGTCGGGATAGGGAATATTATTGCCCGTCAAGATGCGTGTCATCCGCTCGCGGGTACAATTCTCGATGCCATAACCACTGTTCACCACCAAACAGCCGCGATCTTCGAGGCTGATAAGTTTTTTGATAGACTCCTGTTCGCGACACATATTCAGGATGATATCTTCACGGATATCCTCCTGTTGGAACTGCGATTCGCTATATACCGTCACCTCGCACCCACGCTTGCGCAGCTGGTCGGCGACAGCATTGAAGATTGCGGCATCATTTCCGATATGATTGGGTGAATAAGCGCCTGCGCGCATCACACCCGCTATTTTGATATCTGCCATATTATATAGTATAAGGCATCGACTACAGGGAGTCGTTGCCACTTAGGAATTTTCTTGCTTTCTCGATGTCACCGGCATGGTCGACATCGATGATCTTCCCCATATCGTAAGCTTGCAGATGGAGTCCGGCAGCCACCAGAGCGCGTTGGAAATTGCGCATACGCGACACTCCCCGCTTCAGGCAGTCGTCGAGCACATCTATGGCACACGTGTCGAGTCCATAGATACCCCCGGAGATGTATCGAGCCTCATCCCAAGCCTCATCGCGGAATGCTTTGATACGCATCGTATCAGCTTCTGTCTCGACATAGAGGGGCTTCTCATCGTCGATATATCGGGTCACTGCCATCATTCCCTCCACTTCAGCCGGGGCGGCATCGAATGCAGCAACATAGCGAGCGAAGTCTTGGCGAGGGAAGATCGTGTCGACCGTGGTCAGCACGAAGCGACCACGATTGCGCAGCAGGCTCCCCAACTCGTAGAAACTATGCATCGACGAGGGGGTAGTCTTCACCACGAGTTCGAGCTCGGCATTGATCTTGCCACACAGTGAGCGAACATAGTCAGCCACTTCGGTCATCTGCTCATTTACAATCACCGAGATGGTGCCGGCGCCAAGGCTGTCGAAGATATTTATCAGACGCCCGATCATCGGGAGATCATTCTCTATACGCACTAAGGGCTTGGGGACACTTACCCCCTCCTGCACGAGTCGGCTACCTTCGCCGGCGGCAATAATTCCAAAATTCATCTACTTCTCTATTCTATGGGTTGTGAATTATTTTTACCGGGTTTATCTGCTTTGGGGAACTTGGGGAAGCGAGGTTCGCCACCCTCACGTTTGGGGCGCGCGTTGCGCTCGGGTGGGGTGATCTTCAGAGGGTTGGCAGAGGCTTCGGCATATCTGTGGCGGCAGCGATAGATATCGAGAGCCTTGTAGATGGCTTCGCGCATCGAAGTGGGGTCAGCCACACCCTGCCAGGCGATGTCGTAGGCTGTGCCATGGTCGGGGCTGGTCCGCACGTATGGGAGACCGGCGGTGAAGTTTACGCCATTCTCGCGTGCCAACGACTTGAAGGGGGCAAGACCCTGGTCGTGATACATAGCCAGAACGCCATCGAAATCACGATAAGCTCCGGTGCCGAAGAATCCGTCGGCGGCGTAGGGACCGAAAGCGAGCAATCCATCGGCGAAACACTTCTCAATGGCGGGGATGATTGCATCCTTCTCTTCGTCTCCGAGGAGTCCGCCGTCGCCACAATGAGGATTGAGTGAAAGGATAGCGATCTTGGGGCGGTCCACACCATAGTCGCTGCAGAGGGTGGCATTAAAGCGACGAAGAGCAGCCTCGATATTTTCGACAGAGATACTCTCAGCAATGCGGCTCACCGGGAGATGGGTCGTCACTAAGGCTACTCTGACATGATCGTCGAAGAGGATCATCTGCGGCTTGACATTGCCGCCGGCCTTGGCGCCGAGATATTCGGTATGTCCGGTGAAACCGGGCAGGTCGATAGCCTCCTTACAGATCGGGGCTGTCACCATCACATCGGCATCACCGCGGGCTATCGCCTCGATGGCGGCATCGATCGATGCCAACGCTCCGCGTCCCGACGCCTTGGTGGGGGTGCCGGCTGTGACTCCGGCATCCGCAAGGTTGAGATGCACCACATTCAGGTAGTTATCCTCCACCTGCTGAAGATTCTTGATCATACGGAGATGGGGCATATCGAGTTGGAACACACGCAGGGCATGCTCCACGATGCGATGATCGGCAAAGAGGATAGGGGTGAAAAGCTCGGTGATATTCTCATCTGCCAGAGCCTTCAGGGCTACTTCAAGGCCGACGCCATTGAAATCGCCCTGCGTTATAGCCACTCTAATCGGATTGTTCATGATATTGCGATTTTTAGATTTAGAACGCGCTCTTAGCGGCGAGCATTCCGCAGGCGGCATCGATATCCTCGCCGCGCGAAGCACGAATAGTCGCCACTACACCCTTCTGGTTCAAATAATTTCTAAACATGATCATACGCTCATTGCTGGCGGGATGCAGATCCACCCCCTCGATGGCATGGAAGCGTATGAGGTTGACACGACAGTCGATCTTGCCGATCAACTTGATGAGCATGTCGGCATGCGCCACATCGTCGTTGATGCCTCGCCACATGATATACTCCAATGAGAGGCGACGCTGATGACTGAAGTCGTAGGGTGCCAAGCATTTCATCACCGACGAGATGGGGAATGCCTTCTGCGCCGGCATCAGCGACTCACGCTGAGCCACATCGGCAGTGTGGACACTCACCGCCACATGCACCTGTGTATTATCGAGCAGATCCTTGAGTTGCGGCAATTTGCCCACGGTCGAGACGGTGATGCGCTTAGGACTCCAAGCCAATCCCCAGGGGGAGGTCAGGATCTCGATGGCTCTCATCACTTCGCTAAGATTGTCGAGCGGCTCTCCCATCCCCATAAAGACGATATTGGTGAGGGGTGTCATCGGTTCGAACCCCTTCTCGGGGCGCGGAGGGATGCTCAATATCTGATTCATGATCTCAGAGGCGGTGAGGTTGGCTTTGAATCCTAACTTGCCGGTGGCGCAGAAATAGCAATTCATCTTGCATCCCACCTGGCTCGACACACAGAGTGTGGCACGATCATGGTCGGGGATATAGACTGACTCGATGGCGCGTCCCGCCCCGGCGGCAAAGAGATACTTCACCGTGCCGTCGCTCGACTTGGTCGACTTGATCGGTGCCCGACGTCCTATCTCATAATGCTCCGCGAGCCACTCCTTATTGCGCTTCGAGATGTTGACCATCTCGTCAAAAGTGATAGCCCCCTTGCCATATATCCACTCGGCAAGTTGCTTACCGACGAATTTGGGCATACCCCCTTTATAAGCCACATCTTGCAGCTCCACAAGATTCATGCCTATAAGTTTCTTCTTTTCCATGTCCTGCCTTAGATCGCGCCTCTGATATCGCGTACCTTAAAAAATGATCACTTATTTTAGAGCGCGTTCCTTAAATTTTTGGGGCCGTAGGGGTCGTAGCCTTGAGTCGATTTTGATTACTTGCTGTAAGGAGCATACGTACGTATGTGACTGAAAGCAAGTGATCAAAAGCGGCCAAGGATACGAGACTCGGGAAAAATCAACGTTTCCTCGAATTT
>JBJEKI010000040.1:0-18740 GCA_051878555.1 Lepagella sp.
ATCGACTCAAGGCTACGACCCCTACGGCCCAAAAAATTTAAGGAACGCGCTCTAACACTCCAAGAAAAAGGTATATTAAGACGTGTGGGTGGAAAACGTAACGGCAAATGGGAAATCATTGCATGATAAGGCGAAAACAATCAGTCTTTAACGGCAGTGGATAAACAAGGGGAAAATGGGATTTTTGCATTTTTTTGCTTTTTAATTTTCTTTGTTTGGGCGGTTTTTTGTACCTTTGAAGATTGAACTGTCGGGTGGGGAGGATTTTATCCCTTTTGAGACCCGGTTTTGTTCTTTTTGTCTTGATTTTTATCTATTTAACTCTAAAATATCATGTCTAAGAAATTCTTTTATCTCCTCCTCGGTGGTGCTCTCATCACTATGGGTGGCTGCTCCAAGAAGTTGGGTCAGCTCAATAGCGAGTATTTCAATACTGTCGCTACTCCTCTCGAGACTGTAGGTGAGACTGTCACCGGCAATGTCTATGGCAATATTCCTGCCAAGTATATGCTCAAGAATGCCAAAGTCACCGTGACTCCGGTCATCACTTGGGGCAGCACGGCAGCCCTCGACGGCGTAACTTACGGCGAGCAAGTGTGTCAGCCCGTTCTGATCCAGGGTGAGGATGTTCGCGCCAATGGCCAGGTGGTAAGCTATAGCAATGGCGGCACTGTCAACATCCCCTTGGCTGCCAAGTATATCCCCGAGATGGCTAACTCCGAGCTCTACCTCGACTTCAATGTCGACCAGAATGGCAAGATTTACACCCTCCCCCGCCTCAAAGTCGGCTATGGCGTACTCGCCACTTCCACTTGGGCTTCTGCCAAGACCGTGACTCCCGCCACTGCCCCCGACAATTTCCAAAAAGTGATCACCGAAAAGTATTCCGCCGATATCCACTTCCTTATCAACCAGGCTAATATCCAGTCGAAAGAGACAGGCAAGTCGGAGTATATCGACCTGAACAAGAAGCTTATCGAAGCAAGCCAGGCTGCCAACCAGGAGATCGCCGGCATCTCTATCAACTCTTACGCCTCTCCCGAAGGCTCCGTGGAGTTCAACACTTCTCTCGCCGAGAAACGCGAAGTCAACACTTCCAAGCTGATCGAAAGCCAGCTCAAGAAGGATAAGATCACCGAGTTCGGCGAACTTACTTCCTCTTTCACTCCCGAAGACTGGGAGGGCTTCGAGAAGCTTGTAGCCAACAGCAACATCCAGGATAAAGACCTGATCCTCAGCGTCCTCAAGCTCTATCCCGATCCTGAAGATCGCGAACGTGAGATCCGCAATCTCTCGTCAGTGTTCAATGAGCTCGCCGACCAGATCCTTCCCCAGTTGCGCTACTCTCGCGTTATGGCGACTATCAACACTCTGGGCAAGAGCGACCGCGAACTCCTCGACCTCTATAACAGCGATCCCTCCAAGCTCACAGAAGAGGAGCTCCTCTATCTCGCCACCCTCACCGACGACAACCTCAAGAAGATGGAGATCTACAACACTGCTGCCGAACTCCACTCCAAAGATTATCGCACCTACAACAACCTCGGTATGACACAATATGCCGCCGGCGACTATGAGGCTGCTCAAGCCAACTTCGAATATGCTCACAGCCTTAACCCCTCTGCCAAGGAGCCTGAGATGAACCTCGGTCTTATCTCCATGCTCGAAGGCAACTACACGAAGGCCAATGAGCTCTTCGGCGCCGCTGCCGGCGTGCCCGAAGCCAACGACGCTATGGGCGTATTCTACCTCAACCAGGGTGACACTCAGAAGGCTATCCGCGCTTTCGGCGACACTAAGACTAACAACGCCGCTCTCGCACAAATCCTCGACAAAAACTATAGCGAGGCTTCAAACATCCTCTCTTCGATCAAGAACCCCAACGCTACCACCTACTACCTCTCAGCTATCGTAGCAGCTCGCACCAACAACAATGTGAATGTGATCAACAACCTCCGCAAGGCTGTAAAACTCGATCCTTCACTCCTCAAGCGCGCTCAGAACGATAAAGAGTTCGCCAACATCAACCTCTCTAATCTCTAATAAAATCATCTATATAGGCTCGGTGTTCTTTTCCACCGAGCCTATATCATATCTTATACACCGCTCCCCCTTATGAAAAAGCTCTTCCTTCTTGATGCTTACGCCCTCATATTCAGAGCCTATTACGCCCTGATACGTATGCCTCGCATGACTCAAAACGGCTTTAACACCTCCGCCATATTCGGTTTTGTAAACACTCTCGAAGACCTGCTGAAGCGTGAGAATCCCACCCACTTGGCAGTCTGCTTCGACCCCGCCGGGCCCACCTTCCGCAAGAAGGAGTTCGAGGAGTATAAAGCACAACGCGATGAGACCCCCGAGGACATCAGGAAGGCGATACCCTATATCAAGGATATCATCAGAGCATACCGCATACCGGTGGTCGAAGTCGAGGGCTACGAGGCTGACGATGTGATCGGCACCCTTGCCTGCCGCGCCGAGAAAGAGGGATTCACCACCTATATGATGACCCCCGACAAGGATTTCGGCCAGCTCGTCACCGACTCCATCTTCCAATATAAGCCCTCCCACCGAGGGCAAGACCCTGAGATCCGTGGCGTCAAGGAGGTGTGCGACCTCTATGGTCTCAAGCGCACATCGCAAGTCATCGACCTACTCGCCCTGATGGGGGATAAGATCGACAACATCCCCGGGTGCCCCGGTGTCGGCGAAAAGACCGCTATCAAGCTGATCTCGGAGTATGATTCCGTAGAAGGGCTAATCGAAAATGCCGACCAAGTGAAGGGGGCTATCGGCAAGAAAATCAAGGAGAATGTCGAGCAAATCAAATTCTCGAAACATCTCGCCACAATCTGCACCGACGTGCCGGTAGAGTTCAACGCTGCCGAACTCGAGGTGAAGGCTCCCGACCAAGAGAAGCTCTTCGCCATCTTCCGCGAGTTGGAGTTCAAGAGCCTCGCTGACAGAGTGTCACGCCGTCTCAACGGCTCCCAAGCCCAGGCTAAATCCACACCCGCTGACAAAACACCCTCCTCTACCCCATCACTCTTCGACGACCTCGACAGCAGTGCTCCCGCCTCGGACACTGACACCGATGCCAACGAATACCCCAAGGCTGATATGAGCCAAGTCTCTTACGTCATAATTGAAGATGAAGAGGGACTTAAGACACTCAGTTCAGAACTGAAAAAGATCAAACGCTGCTCCTTATTCACCCTCGCTGAAGGTGAAAATGATATGATGGCTCAATATTATGGCACAGCCATCGCCGTCGCCCCGGGCAAGGTGTTCTATATTCCGAAGAGTTGTCATGAGGGGATGGAATTGCTATACTCCTTTTTGAGCTCTATGAATCTCGAGAAGACATCAATCAATATCAAGCGCGACATGGTGATATATGTGCGAGAAGAGGGTAAGAATAACCGCCCTGAGGATATGATCTACGGATATTATGACCTCGGGTTGGCACACTATGTGATACAGCCGGAGAAGCGCCACGACCTCACCTCACTCTCTGAGACATATCTCCACTATACACCGGAGCCATCGCCACTGAAAGCCTCTCAAAGTCGACGGTTTAGCGGCACACTTGACTTCGATGAAGATACAGACACGAAGAGTGCCCTCTGGGCATGCGAGCAGGCAGATCTCACCTATCGGCTTCGCCCCATACTGAACGACCTGGTCCACAAGATGGGTATGTTCCCTCTGCTATTGATGGTCGAACTTCCGCTTGTGCCGGTGCTCGCCGATATGGAACTCGCCGGCGTGCTGATCGACACAGCTTCACTGCGTCGCACAGAAGCCGATATGCAGCAACGTCTCGCCAAGATTGAGGAAGAGATTTACGAACTCGCCGGGATGACCTTCAACGTCAACAGCCCCGCCCAGGTGGGGGAGGTGCTCTTCGACCGACTCCTACTCGATCCGAAAGCCAAGAAGACCAAGACCGGACAATATTCCACCGGCGAAGAGGTGCTGGAGAAGTTGGTCACCAAGCATCCGGTGGTGGCGAAGATCTTGGAGTTCCGCGCCATCAAGAAGCTTCTCTCCACCTACGTCAGCGCCCTGCCGGCAGCCATCAATCTCGCCACCGGACGTGTGCACACCAATTACAACCAGACCGTCACCGCCACCGGCCGCCTTTCCTCCTCCAATCCTAACTTGCAGAACATACCGGTGCGCGACGATGAGGGTCGCGAGATACGCCGTGCTTTCATTGCCTCTCCCGGGTGCCTATTCCTGTCTGCCGATTATTCCCAGATCGAACTCCGTCTTCTTGCCGACTTCAGCGAAGACCAAATCATGATCGATGCCTTCGCACGCAATGAGGATATCCACACCATCACCGCCTCGAAGATCTATCATGTGCCCCTCGAAGAGGTAACCCCCGACCAGCGACGACATGCCAAGACAGCCAATTTTGGCATCATTTATGGCATCTCTCCCTTCGGACTCTCTCAGCGCCTCGGCATCTCTCGCGCCGATGCCAAGGAGATCATCGACAATTATTTCCAAACCTTCCCGACCATCCAAAACTATATATCAAAGTCGATCGAGACGGCAAGAGAACGAGGCTATGTCGAGACTAAAATGCATCGCCGGCGTTATCTCCCCGACATCAACAGTCACAACCACACGGTGAGAAGTTTTGCCGAGCGAAATGCCATCAATGCTCCGCTCCAGGGCACTGCCGCCGATGTAATCAAAATGGCTATGAGCCAAATATATCGCGCCCTCCGACAAATTAAATTTAAGACCAGGATGATCATGCAGGTGCACGACGAATTAAACTTTGAAGTGCCCCTCGAGGAGGTCGATATCTTCAAACAAGTAGTGGCAAAATGTATGGAAGCTGCCTACACCGGCAGGGTGATGCTTACTGCATCGGTAGGCATCAGCGATAACTGGATGGAAGCCCACTGATAGAAGTCGGCGGCTGATCGGGTGATTTCGATGGCTTATTGATGATAGATTTCATCCAATTTCATCAATCTTTTAACAAAATTTACATTATTTAGCAATTTATGTGATTGTTTTGCGTTAGAAATGTAGAGGACACTGCTATCCTCTCCCTCTGAGGGTGTGCGATAGTGGCATCTGATCCTAATCTAATGCCATATTATCAATAATATAGCGTTTCTATATCATTTTTGCTTATAGCTTAGAATGAACGAATTTTGTAATACGACTCTTTCTTCACGACAAGTAGAGAATGTGACCACTCCGGAGCCGGAGGTGGGCTTTGCTCGTTGTAACAATGAAACCGATATATCACAGACCGACAATACTACCACCACAACTACTTCATTTAGCGTACTCATATCCGTATATTCCAGAGAGAAAGCCTCTAATCTGAGACTGAGTCTTGAGAGCATCTTCGATCAGACATTACCTCCCACGGAGGTGGTGCTCGTGGAGGATGGGCCTCTGACACCGGAATTATATGATGTAATTAAGGAGTATAAGAAGAAGTATGCCAACCTCCATATAGTCAAGATAGAGAAGAATGGGGGCTTGGGCAATGCGCTGAATGAGGGGTTGAAGCATTGCCATAATGAGTTGGTGGCTCGTATGGATAGCGATGATATCTGTTTCCCCGATCGCTTCGAGCGCCAGGTTAAGTTTATGGTTGAGAATCCCGACATCGATGTCTGCAGCGGCTGGATGAGCGAGTTCGAGGGAGATCCCGAGAATAGGACCTCCACCAAGAAGGTGCCCTCGACCCATGAGGAGATCTCGCATTATATCAAGTTGCGCAACCCGCTGAATCATCCGGCGGTGATGTTCAAGAAGAGTGCTGTCGATGCCGCCGGGGGATATATCCATTTCACACTCTTTGAGGATTGGTATCTCTGGGTAAGGATGTGGCAGAATGGGGCAAAGTTTGCCAACATACCCGCCTATTTGCTCAATTTCCGGACCTCTGCCGACATGTATCGTCGTCGCGGTGGGTTCAAGTATGCCTGTCTGAGTGCCAAGTTCCAGTGGATGCTCCATGACATCAAGATGCTGTCATGGTTTGAGGCCGTGAGGTATAGCGTGATGCGGGGCACGGTATATATCATGCCCAACTGGATGCGTAAGTTGGTTTATTCCAAGATCTTGCGTCGTTAGCACGGAGGCTGTTCCGGCAGTATAAACAGAGTCCAAAGATGGAGGCAAGAAAAAAAATGGAGAAAAAAATGGTTGAAAAATTTGCACAGAATAAAAAAAGGTATTAACTTTGCAGTCGCAAAACGGAAGGAACTACAATAGTTCGCGACCGGCAAATGACTCCGTGGCTCAGTTGGTAGAGCAAATGACTCTTAATCATTGGGTCGTGGGTTCGAGCCCCACCGGGGTCACTTAAAAGAGATCAACATTAGTTGGTCTCTTTTTTGTTGCACCTCTTTCTGCACATACCGGCAAATGACTCCGCAGCTCAGTTGGTAGAGCAAATGACTCACCGTGTCCATTAATTGGCATTGGGTCGTGGGTTCGAGCCCCACCGGGGTCACGTAAAAGAGATCGATTTAAAAATCGGTCTCTTTTTTGTTTTACTCATACCCTATAATACTCCCTAAAAATCGAACCGGACAGGAATGCAAGAATAACCCTATAAAACCGTTTAGAGCGCGTTCCTTAAATTTTTGGGGCCGTAGAGGCGGATCTTTTTGGCATATTTCGAAAGTCGCATCGGTTGCAATGCCCGCATTGCGCCCTCTTTGACTTTCAAAATCTGCTCAAAAATATCCGCCCCTACGACCCCAAAAATTTAAGGAACGCGCTCTAAGGAATGGAATAAGAGGATTTATTGAATACTATAACCATCAAAGACACCATCAAGGCATCGATGGAAAGGTGCCATGGGATCTGTTCCTTGCCTCAGCGTGAAAGAAGAATTTGGCATTTTGAAGAAAAACCGTTAATTTTGCCCTACCCCAAAGAAGACGACGGCGAGCTTTAAACTGCTTGTCCTTGCCTTAAAAATCGTTCCTGCCGGTCTGATTTTGGGGAGTAGCATAGATAAAATTTCGGCATGCGGAAAGATGTTTTTTGGTTTGCTTCCCTAAAATTACATCTTTCCTTTTTTATTTCCCAATAATGCCGATTCAATTTTACCGATTTCGCCGATTCAGTCTTACCATTTTTGCTGATTCAACTTTTCCGAAATCGCCGATGCAAAATTACTCATTACAGACTTTCATACTCGCCGCAAAGATAATATGTAGATTAACGAAATATTTCTGTAATTTATGACGGTGGTTTGAATTATATTTTGTAACTTTGCAGTCGCATTGGTTCGCGAAAGGTTTCACAGCCCGACGCGATTAAAAGGGAATCAGGTGAGAGGCCTGAGCAGACCCGCTACTGTATGTTCCATATCAACCGAGCGGACACGATACAAGTGTCACTGACCGGAAACGGTCGGGAAGGCAGTCCGCGTGGGGAACGAGTCAGGAGACCTGCCATGCGATTTAGTTTCAATAATCTCGTGGATTAGATTTTGAGATGGACATATCAAGTTTAGCGATATCTGAAATACAGAAGAAGCGAGTGTGTTCTCAACGAGAGCTGCCGCAGGGCAGCACCGGCTTGAATAAGCTGGTGCCGATGTTGTATTGTCTGGATGAGTCGCGCTTTACAGTATTGTCTCTTAATCTTTTTCACCTTAACATCTCATTTGATTATGAATTGTCCGAGGTGCAAAAAGGATTTAACATTTAAGCCTTTATCCTTTTTCAAATGGCTTGAGAGCGAGAAACTCGATGCCTTGCAGACAGCTTATGTGATAAACTGTTATGGTCGCCCGCTCTGTGAAGAATGTCTCGATGCGTTGAAAAGCAGTTTTTACGCTTGCGAGATAAACCCCTATCTGAAACCCAAAATCAATAAGCTATGATTAAAAAGATTCTTATCGCTAATCGCGGTGAGATAGCCCTTCGTGTGATGAGGTCATGCAAGGAGAAGGGAATATCCACGGTCGCCGTATTCAGCGATGCCGACCGGACATCCATGCACGTCAGTTATGCGGATGAGGCTGTCTGTATAGGGCCGGCTCCCTCTGTCGAAAGTTATCTTGACATTGACAGGATAATCGCCGCAGCAAAAAGCACCGGAGCGGATGCCATTCATCCCGGCTACGGCTTTCTGAGCGAAAACGCCGATTTTTCAAGGCGTTGTGCATCCGAGGGCCTAATCTTTATCGGGCCGTCTGCGGAAAGTATTGAGGCTATGGGCGATAAAATATCGGCGAGGCGTACCATGATAGCCGCCGGAGTTCCTGTCGTACCCGGAACTTCAGACAACATGGACGAAGAAAATCTGATAAAGACCTGCCGAGATATCGGTCTGCCGGTAATAATCAAGGCCTCCGCCGGGGGCGGTGGAAAAGGAATGAGGCTTGTGCGCGAAGAGAAAGACCTTATTGAGGCATATAAGGAAGCTAAATCGGAAGCGGCGGCATCATTCACGTCTGATGAGGTATATGTGGAAAAATATATCGAATCGCCACACCATATTGAAATACAGTTTCTCGGAGATTCACACGGGAATGTAGTTCATCTGTTCGACCGTGAATGCTCCGTTCAGCGCAGACATCAGAAAATTGTGGAGGAATCTCCTTCACCGTTCATTACCGATGAAGTCAGACAGAAAATGGGAGAAATCGCTGTCAAGGCGGCAAAGTCTGTCAACTATGTAGGAGCCGGCACAATAGAGTTTCTTGTTGACAACGACATGAACTTCTACTTTCTTGAAATGAATACCCGTCTTCAGGTAGAGCATCCCATAACCGAGGAAGTAGTAGGTGTGGATCTTGTCAAGGAGCAGATAAATATTGCAGATGGCCGCAAACTCCATTTCCGGCAGGAGGATTTGGGGCAGCGAGGCCACGCCATAGAGTGCCGCATCTGCGCCGAGGATACAGATAATGAGTTTATCCCGACAGCAGGAACCATCGGCCATGTCCGCACTCCGCAGGGAATAGGTGTGAGGGTGGACAGTTTCATTTATGACGGATATGAAATCCCGATTTACTATGATTCTATGCTCGGCAAACTTATAGTATGGGCAACTAAACGTAATTATGCTCTCGAAAGAATGCGCCGCGTCCTCTATGAGTACAAAATTACGGGAGTCAAGACAAACATAGATTACCTCCGTAGAATCCTTGATGCCCGCGAATTCGTAAAAGGGGACTATACAACCCATTTCATAGAAGAAAACAAGGAATCGCTCAAAGCCGGCAAAGAGGAGGAAGATGCCGAGAAAATGGCTGTCATCGCCGCCTACATCGACTTCATCGTCAATAAGAACACTCCAGCCCAGACTACGCAAGGGGACAACCGACCCATAAGCAGATGGAGGGCTTTTGCAAAACAGAAAGGCGTTCTGCGCATTTAATCCCGAAAAAACAATGCAAGCAAAAATAAACGGAAAGACCTACGACATCGAACTTATCGAGAAAGAAGGCAACAACGTAAAGATAAAGCTCAACGGAGAGATTATCGAAGTAGATGCGACTTTGACGGAAACCGGATTCTGCTCGATACTGCACAACGGTCACAGCTACAATGCCGAGGTGGTAAATCCCGGTGAAGGGAAATATATAATCACCGCTGATTTCCGCCGCCATGAGGTGGAATTGCAGAATCCCCGTAAAAAATATATCCGCAACGGAGGCGCCTCGGATAACGAAGTTCAAGACTGTATCAAAGCCCCTATGCCCGGAAAAATCATCGCTGTTCTGGTGGAGAAAGGAAGTCGGGTAAAGAAAGGCGACCCGCTACTTATCATCGAGGCAATGAAAATGCAGAGTACTTATACCGCATCGCAGGATGCGACAGTAGAGAGCGTAGAAATTGCAGAAGGTGATTCGGTTCTGTCAGACCAGTTGCTTATAACCTTCAAACATGACAATGAATAAAAGAAGATACAATGGACATATACGAAAAATTTGACAAACGAAACCGTGACGCCATTCATGGTGGCGGAGCAAAAGCCCTAGCGAAGCAGAAAGCCGGCGGCAAACATACCGCGAGAGAGCGTATTGATATTCTTCTTGATGATGAAACATTTGTCGAGACAGACCGTTTCGTTCTTCACGATTGCCATGATTACGGCATGGAGAACAAACGCTATGATGGTGACGGTGTAGTTACGGGATATGGCAAAATAGACGGACGACTGGTGTATGTCTATGCTTATGACTTCACTGTCAACGGAGGCTCACTCGGCAGGGCCAATGCGAGCAAGATTGTAAAGCTACAAAAAATGGCTCTGAAAACCGGAGCTCCCATAATCGCCCTGAATGATTCGGGAGGGGCAAGAATACAGGAAGGAGTAAACGCACTGAGCGGTTATTCCGACATCTTCTATCAGAATGTGAAGGCATCAGGCGTGATTCCGCAGATTTCGGCAATCATGGGCCCGTGTGCAGGTGGAGCGTGCTATTCACCGGCACTGACTGACTTCATCCTGATGGTAAAGGATACGAGCTATATGTTTGTAACCGGACCGGACGTTGTCAAGACAGTGACGCATGAGGAACTTTCAAAAGCAGAACTGGGAGGTGCCGGAACTCACTCTACTAAAAGCGGAGTGGCACATCTTGTAGGACGCGATGAGGAAGAAACGCTGATGATGATACGTGAATTACTATCGTTCATTCCATCCAACAATATGGAAGACGGCGTGATACAGTCATCTTACGATTCCGGGCCTCGCGAATGTCTGAAACTGATGACTCTGATACCGGAAAATCCCAACGTGCCATACGACATGAAGGAACTTATCGAGGAGGTTGTCGATGAACATTATTTCTTCGAGATATCTTCAGGATTTGCTCCCAATATAATCATCGGGTTTGCCCGCATTGGCGGCAGACCAGTGGGAATCGTGGCGAACAATCCAAACTTCCTTGCAGGAGTACTTGACATTGACGCTTCCGACAAGGCGGCACGTTTCATACGCTTCTGCGACTGTTTCGACATTCCTCTGATAACATTCGAGGATGTCCCGGGGTTTCTCCCGGGTCAGCAGCAGGAGCATGGAGGCATCATTCGTCACGGAGCCAAGATAATGTATGCCTATGCAGAAGCTACCGTGCCCAAGATAACTCTCATAACGCGCAAAGCATACGGAGGTGCATACATCGTCATGTCATCGAAAGAGACAGGCTGCGATGTCAATTTCGCATATCCCAATGCTGAAATCGCCGTCATGGGAGCTGCGGGTGCTGTCAACATCCTGTATCGCAAATCAGATGAAGAGGCACGGGACAAGGCTGTGAAGGAATATGAGGAAATGTTCTCAAATCCTTACAAAGCCGCAGAAAAAGGATATATAGATGAAATCATATTGCCCAAGGATACCCGCAACAAGCTGCTTCAGGCACTTGATATGACCCAGAATAAGGTGGAGAACAATCCTCCGAAGAAACATGGCAATATGCCCCTTTAACAGTCAGAGTATGGATTGGTTGATAGAACTTGTTTCGCCGGGCAACACTTCTCTTGCCGCGACAATTCTGCTTTACGCGTTTGTCATCTCCGCAGGAGTATATCTCGGGAAAATGAAGATTCTCGGAGTCTCTTTAGGAGTGACATTCGTATTGTTTGTCGGGATACTGATGGGGCATTTCGGTTATACCGTAGATGCCGGAACGTTTCATTTCGTCAGAGAATTCGGTCTGATTCTGTTTATTTTCTCCATAGGACTACAAGTGGGACCCGGATTTTTCTCTTCTTTCAAGAAAGGAGGAATGATGCTTAACGGTCTCGCTGTTCTTATTGTATTGTTGAATGTCGCGATAGTGCTTGCCATATTCTATATAGACGGAAACACTTCGATTGTAAGTCTTGTAGGTGTCATGTCGGGTGCTGTGACCAATACGCCGGGACTTGGTGCCGCCCAGCAGGCATTGCTTCAGGTAGCTCCTGATTCCTATTCCGCAACGGAAGAGATGGCGATGGGATACGCCGCCGCTTATCCTCTCGGTGTCGTGGGTATAATTCTTTCTATGGTGCTGCTGAAAACATTGTTCAAAATAAACACGGAGAAAGAAGCCCGACGTATCTGTGAGGCCAATGATGATAACGAACACCAGCCGTTTCTCGGTACATGGGAAGTTGCCAACGACCGTATTGACGGAGACAATCTTGCAGACCTCCACAGGGTTTTCGGTAACAAATTTGTGGTTTCACGTGTCTGCCGCTCAACCGGTGAGGTGATTATTCCCAATTCATCGACGGTAATCCATACGGGGGATAAACTCTATATAGTTACTGAAGCTGGAGAAGCTCCGAGATTTGATGTCATCATAGGTCCGCGTGTGGAAATGGATTGGGAGAAAGTGCCGAGTGAGCTTGTTTCGCGCAACATTCTCGTCACTCAAGGCGACATAGATGGTGTCGAATTGCGTTCACTTAAACTCAGAGCAAGCTATCATGTCAATGCCACCCGGGTCAACCGTGCTGGTGTATATCTTCTCGCGACTCCCACTCTGCGACTGCATATGGGCGACCGGCTTACGGTAGTCGGAGGACAGGAAGACATCACCCGTCTGGCCGCACGCCTCGGAAATTCAATCAAGCGCCTCGACCATCCCAACATCATAACGATATTTGTCGGTATAATGCTCGGTATTCTTGTAGGCTCAATTCCGATAAATTTTCCGGGAATGAGTGTACCTATGAAACTCGGACTTGCCGGAGGTCCGCTGATTGTTGCAATACTTATCAGCCGTTTCGGATACAGACTTAAACTGGTTTCCTATACATCAAATTCGGCTTCACTGATGTTACGGGAAATAGGAATCTGCCTGTTCCTCTCCTCTGTGGGCATAGCTTCCGGCGAGAAATTCGCTGCCACGGTTTTCAACCTTACCGGTATGTGGTGGGTAATCTGGGGCTTCATTATAACCGTTGTACCTCTGCTGATTGTAGGCTTATATGCCCGTTTGTCGCTTAAACTGAATTTCCTTACTATAATGGGACTTTTTGGCGGGAGCATGACGGATCCTCCCGCGTTGGCTTTTGCTACTGGCTCCACGGGTAATGACGCTCCTGCGGTGGCATACTCAACTGTATATCCGCTCACTATGTTCCTGCGGGTGGTGGCAGCCCAACTTCTTGTACTCTTCCTGATATAAAAAATATTCGTTTATGAACAATAACCTAACAGCAAAAATCGACTTTGTGGGCAGTTTTCTACTGCCCGAAAAGCTCGTCGCAGCCCGGAGTCAATTTGCAACCGGGGTGATAGATCTTCAGCATCTGAATATTATAGAAAACGATGCGATTGCACAACTCGTTGAAGACCAGATTAAAGCCGGACTCACAGAGGTTACTTCCGGAGAGTTCCGCCTCAGTCAATGGGACAAGGACTTCTGGTTCGGACTCAACGGCATACGTCGTGAAAGGGCTGAAAGCGGACATATATATCAGCCGCTTGACCCGTTTACCGATATGATGCGTTTCATGGGCCGTATCGGCTATAACTCGGAGCATCCTTTTTTCGACGACTTTGCGTATCTGTATAAAATTGCAGACGGTCGCGTGCGTTGCCGTCAGACGCTTCCTTCCCCGGCAAATCTCTATCTTGAGATACTCTCCATGACCGACGGCAAACCCGAACAAATTTATCCTGATGCCGGAAATCTGCTTGCCGACATAGCCGCAGCCTATAACAAGACGATACACCGCTTCTATGAACTCGGATGCCGGCATATACAGCTTGATGATACGGCCTGCGGTCTTCTCTGCGAGGACAATTACACCAAGCGTCTGCTTCAGGGAGGAGTGGATCTGATTTGGCTGCATGAACAAATCATCGGGCTGTTCAACAATTCTGTTGCCGGATTGCCATCTGACATGGTAACTTCGCTTTATCTTTCGGGAGGTGATACTATCGTGCCCGAATGGGAATTTCTCCGGTATCCCGACAATATCATGCCGAGGGTGCTGTCGCAAGTCAATGTAGGCAAATTCTATCTGCCTTTTGAGGCCGGAAACGACTATCAGCTCGAAGTCCTGCGTCACATACCGGCGGCCAAAGCTGTGGTACTCGGTCTTGCCGACGCCCACAGTCCGTTCACTGAGAGCGCCACAGATATTCTTGACACCGTTGCCAAAGCATCGAAATACATATCCCGAGGATGTCTGTCCGTTAGTCCTAAGACCGGTTTCAAATTATCAAGCTATCTGTCTCGCGGACTGACTTATGTCTCTCAATGGCAGAAGCTTGCACAGCTCAAGGCGATTCTTGGCGATTGACCGGGAAACAGTTTTTCATACGTACAATTTCCTATCGTGAGGGGAAACGCTTCTTTCTCAGACTCTTTTCATTCGCGTTTCCCTTCCCTTTTATTGAAAAGAGTTATGGAACAAGGCTTTATACACATATATACAGGCGACGGCAAAGGAAAGACCACTGCCGCATTCGGGCTCGCACTTCGTGCGTTATGTGCCGGTAAGAACGTGGCGATAGGTCAGTTTGTCAAGTCGATGAGATATAACGAAACAAAATCCGAATCTCTTTTCAACAGCTCTAATCCTGATTTTGGATTATTGCATATCGAGCAATTCGGACAAGGCTGCTGTATTGACCGAAAACCCGATGAGACCGACCGGACATCGGCCCTTTACGGTCTTTCAATATGTAGGGAATGGCTCAGTAAGGGAAAATGGGATGTGGTCATACTCGACGAGGTCACAATAGCCCTCTGGCTGGAATTACTTGATGTGAAAGACGTCATAGACCTTGTGCAACGGAAACATGTGGCGACTGAAGTCGTCATCACAGGCCGTTACGCGCCGCAGGATCTGATTGACATAGCCGACCTTGTCACTGATATGAGGGAGGTAAAGCACTATTATAGCAAAGGGGTGTTGTCGCGTAATGGCATTGACCATTGATTATCCGTTTTGCCTATGACAGTAATAGGAAAATCCCTTACTAATTGCTTCCACAATATTTGGGGCGTTTATACTTTTGCAGCGAAAATAAAAAAAGCAAAAGACTATGAACCATCCGATGATTGTTTGGTGCGCAATAGCCGGAGTGCTGTTATGCGCATTTCTGTTCCGGGCTGTTGAGCGGTACTGTAACGAATGTCATCACCGCGACCACAAACCCCGACATATTCTTGAAATAGGCAAGGACAAAGACATATTCTATCTGCCGGGAGATGTTGACGAGGACGATGACTTCGAGGACTTGTAATAAGGAGGCTGACGAATCCGTCTTACGCATGACAGCAGCCTTCCTTGCCGAGTATGCCTCTCTTTTGTCGGGGTGTGGAGCCACGTGCATCCGGATTGAGAAGAACACCCGGAGGCTGGCTGATGCATTCGGCGTGGGATTCGACATTTCCATAATGCCGACTCACGTGTATGTGTCTGTATGGGATGGCTATCCCGCCGAATCCGTGGTGGCTTTTCGCAAAACCGCAGTCTGCGGCATCAGTTTCGACCTCAATGCCCGGTTAAGCCGTCTGAGTTGGGAAGTGTCGGACAATAACTTAGGTCTGACCACAGCGGTCGAACGTTTTGAGCGTATACGCCGGACGAAGCCGACAGGAAAGTGGGAGACGCTGTTTCTCACCGGCGTTGCCAACGCATCGTTCTGCCGTCTTTTCGGAGGCGACTTGATTGCCATGCTCATTGTTTTCATATCCACCATCGCCGGATACAGGCTGAAACAGATAATGCTCGAAGACAAACGCGACATTCGGCTCACTTTTATGTGCGCGTCATTCTTTTCAGCAGCTCTGAGTGCCGGAGGACACATATTCGACATCGGTTCTACGCCGGAAATTGCTCTTGGTACAAGCGTTCTGTATCTGATTCCCGGAGTGCCGTATATAAACTCGGTCAGCGATCTGATATACCGGCATTATCTCTGCGGTTTCAGCCGTTTTCTTGACACTGTCGTCCTCACCGTCTGTCTTTCGGTCGGGCTTTGTGCAGGTATGCTCTTACTTGGATTAAAATGGTTTTAGTGATTATGTGGAATGATATTCTGATTAATATTTTTGAGGACGGGTTGTTTGCGGCGATAGCCGCCATCGGATTTTCAAGCATCAGCAATACGCCCCGGCGCGCCTATCTGACCTGTGGGCTGATTGCCGCCACCGGTCATGCCATACGTTATGTGCTGACTTCGCCCGAGTTCGGAGGAATGCACATTATCCCGGCAAGTGTCCTGGCGTCGTTTGCCATCGGTGTGCTTGCCGTGCTGTTCGCCGGCCGCATAAAATGTCCGGCCGAGGTCTGCTTCTTTCCGGCTTTGCTGCCCATGATACCGGGGATGTACGCCTACCGTACCATCGAAGCTCTTTTGTCATGCCTTTATCACACACAGGAGGATGTCTTCGGACATTATTTCTACCTGCTTGCATATAATGGACTGACTTGTTCGTTTATTATCTTAGGTCTGGTTGTCGGTGCCACGGTGCCGATATTCCTGTTCAAAAAACTTTCATTCACGGCTACACGGTAAGCCAAATTATTCGTAAATTTGCAATCCGATGGAATTACGACAGTTAAGATATTTCGCCAAAGCCGCCGAAACCCTGAACTTCTCCGATGCGGCAAAGTGCCTCAACATCGCTCAAAGTTCGCTCTCGCAGCAGGTCAAGCAACTAGAGGACGAACTCGGGACACAGCTGTTCATCCGCAGCAGCCACTCCATACGTCTGACCGAAGCGGGAGAGGTGATGCTGCCTTTCGCGCTCAGGACGCTTCATGAAGCCGAATCCTGCGCAGACCGCATTCACGATTTGCAGAAACTGCTTACAGGTACGCTCAATATCGGCGTCACTCATTCCTTCAGCCCCATCCTGACCGAATCGGTCATCTCGTTCATGAAGATGTATCCGGCGATAAAGCTGAACATCGTGTATAAGCAGATGAACGAGCTTATGGAATTACTCGCAAAGCGGGAGATAGATTTCGTCCTCGCTTTCCGGCCTCTCCAGCCGTTGCCCGATGTAGAATCGCATATCCTGTTTCAGAACGCATTGTCGGCGATTGTCGGCAACAATCATCCTATCGCATCAAAAGAAAAAGTTTCCATCGTGGAGCTTGAGAAATACGATCTTGCGCTTCCATCTAAAGGATTGCAGGCCCGCAATGCTTTCGACAGCATCGTTTCAGATTACAACAACTTCAAGATACGAATCGAACTCAACGAAGTGAACACGTTGCTGAAACTTGTCCGACAGACCTGCCTGGTCACGGTGTTGGCAGAGGATTCCATATATGATTTCCGGGACGTGAAGGCTGTTCCAATCGATGTCCCCGACAATCAGATGGCCGGATGCGTCCACATCCTGAAGGGTGCCTATCGTAAACACTCCATGCAGGAATTTATCCGCATACTTACCGAATCTATTGCAGTAAAACGCTTCCGGAATAATTGGATATAGCTCTTTTGTCTCAATAAAACTGTTGTTTCGCTTAATAAAGAATAACATGATACACCGTATGTGCCGTCTGGTATACGGCGTTTCCTAATACGGATGCTATTTCTTCCTTGTGTTCTCGCAGATAGGGCTACAGCCGTTCTACTTCTTTTCTACCGTTTCCACCGCTCCCATTGCTGGGCCTGACTTGTTTGTACGCTTTGTCAAGGTTGGCGGGCGTGAGGATGTATTCCAACATCCAGTCTGACGACAGTTGCACATCTACGAGTTCTTCTCCAACTATCCAAAACAAAGTAGGCGCTATGCGCTTCCCGCTATCGAGGCACGCTCGTGACTTACACCCAATAGATTATATCTATATCGTGGCGAACATATAAATCGAGCCGCTCCCGGAGGACGGCCCGAAGCAAGGAGAGAGGGAGGAGTGGTCAGATGCGTCGGAACACGTGATTGTTCGCTCCCATGTTGTAGTCCCACATGAACAGGTCGTTTGCGAAGGCCGAGTAATCGAAGTAGCGGGAGAGGTCGCCCATCGTCGATGTCGCTGAAGATGCTGAGGTCTACCCAAAGGCCACACAGTGAGCCGTCATTATATTTCCCGTAAGTACCCACGTAGACAGAGGGTTCGCCGTCGCAGTCGCTCTTGTGTTCCTTGACCGCTTCCTGAAGTTCTTCGGGCGTGTAGCCCAGTTCGGCGAGTCGTTCTTCTACTCTTGGAGTGATGTTGAGTTCTCCGAATTGTAGTCTCATTGTAGTTGAAATTGAGGGGTTAAACATAAGGTTCATTGTTTTTGTTTTACACTGCCCCCAAAGTGCCTCCAAGCGGACCAATGAGACAAGGGTGATTGCCGTTCTGCAACGTAGCGAAGAACGGAGGAACACGGAGTGCAGACCTGCCCTTGCTGTTCCGAACGGAGGTAATAACTTTGCGGCGTAAAACAGGGCAATGGGCCTGGCGTGGTAACCCGACAATGGAAACGGAGATGAGAACGGAAAGCAGGAGCGCTCAATGAGAGCGTAAAGTGGCGGAGAACCGCCGGACGTTGGGCGACACGTCCCGAAAAAGAGTGAACGCATTAAGCCCGGCTTGCATTCTAAACCCCTCGAATTCGGTGGGTTTAAAATCCGGATTATATAATTGTTCCCAAATACCAAGATATTCGATTGTATTGCGATTACGCATCCAATTAGCAATCACTGCATTAGGTTCGTCACTTTTATAGCGAGTCAAATCTGTCAATGAGAAATAGTCATCTCCATTAACCGATAATATTAGAGCGCGTTCCTTAAATTTTTTGGGTCGTAGAGGCGGATATTTTTGAGCAGA
>JBJEKI010000041.1:0-18601 GCA_051878555.1 Lepagella sp.
CATTGGATAATAAACTGTTACGGCGATTTTAGCACCCATTTTGACCTATACGCCAAAATATTGAGGGGACGGCATCTTCTTCGATGTCGCCCCCTCGCGGATTAAGTGTGTTTGGAGAATTTATGTTTACTACTAACTATTCGGCTTAGTTGTTATACTCTTGTCGTAGTCGAATTCTCAATCGAGATTTTCTATTAGTGCTTTACGATCACTTTGAATGACTTGCGAGTGCCCTGAGCATTGACATCGAGCACGTAGATACCCTCAGCGAGGCCTCTGACGTCGATCACGTTGCTCTGGTTGCAAACATTCTTGGTGACTACAGGCATGCCCTGCATATTGTAAAGAGTCATAGTGGTCTTCATCTCGTCGGCTGTGTAGGGGAGGTCAACATGGAGTTCGTCGGCTACAGGATTGGGATATACGGCTGCCTTCACCTGCTTCATAGCAACTTCATTGATATTGGAAGTATTGCCTTCGAGATCGAGCACATAGCCACAAGGCACTTCACCCTTCATACCATAACCGGTGAGATAACGGCCGTTGGGCGACATATCGTAGACAGATACGATGAAGAAATCGCCGAGGTCTTGCTGAAGCACATCTCTTACATAGTCATTGAGATAGCGGAGACCATCTTCTTTAGTCCACAACCATGCAGAGCTACCAAGCCCGAGCCAACCGATAGCCTTAGAGCCATCGTTGTAGATATCGGCTACTACACCCTCATCTTCGGTAAGGACTTTGAGACCCTCTTCTTCATTCCAGAGCCAAGCGCCGGATACAGCATCGGTAATAGCGCCACCGAGGCCACCGATATACTTGCCATCGGCTGAAACTGATTGGCAATAGCCGAGCAAGTTGGCATAACACATATCTTTATCATCATAATCGATATCTTCTTCTGTTTTATCGGCATTTGCCAACAGCATAGAGCGATCGTATGTGCCGGAGGCATTCTTGCGCCATACTTGTGCATACCAAGGACCGAAGATATCTTGCCAGCCTACTACGACACTGGCATCATAACTTGCTGCGTTGGCGCGACATGGACGACCTCGATCTTCAAACTTATTGTCAAGTTGGATGAGTCCTTTTTCATCATTCCATACCGCTGCGTATGCATTAACTCCGGGTATTTCGGCTGCATTATTGAAAAAGTATGCCAATCCGACTACATTCTTACCGTCGTCTGACATCCTATAGGGTGATGAGGCTGTCTCGCCTCTAAGGTAACCACTGGTCTCAAGCTCTGTCCATTCATCTAACTCGACATTATAGATGCCGGCGCAATATCCGCTTACTTTGTCAAGACCCTGCTGGCGATAGCAGATGCCACCCTCGCCCCATATATTGTAAACCAAATTGTCGACATCATAATATATTGTACCATATTCTCCGGAGAATCCGCTATCCACTTTCAGCTCAGCAAATGTAGTGCCATTGTCGTATGAACGATAGCAACATCCATTTGTACCTACAAGAGTTATGACATCACCATCCCATGCTACATCCTTCCATGTCGAAGTCTTTGCCCAGCCAATGCCGATACCGGCTTCCAATACGATGCGCATCTCCCAATTTTCACCACCATCATTTGTGATATAGACTACATTGTCAGAAAGGGCAATACCTTGATTTTCATCAGCAAACTTAATGCGATATAATTGTCTGCCATCGGTGCCGTTGAAGATATCTGTCCAGGTTGCTCCATGGTCGGTCGATTTCTGGATATGTCCATTCTCTGTTACGAGATAGAAGACTTCGCCGACGTGCGTGATGCTTACCGGCTTGCCGGCTACACCTGTGGCGGCATGGAATGTCTCTTTCGAATCGTCGGTATACCATACGTTGTAGGTGCCATCTTCCTGCTCCAAACCGACACAACCATACTGCGCTGTAGTCGAAGAGAGGGTTCCATTATCATTAATTGTGGTGATGAAATCTATAGCATAATAGTTCTTGGCTGCTGTGGCTGTGCCTTCAAGAGAGAGCAACTCATTGCTCCATTGGCCATTACCTCCACCAAAAATCAAAAGTCCATCTTCGCCACCCACTAATATCTGCCAACTAGATAAGGCTCCCATGGTCAAGATTGAGGATTCGGGTGTATAATTCTCCCAAGAACCATCTTCTTTCTGTCTTAATAGTATATCAGCTCTACGCCAACTTACTCCATTGTCGGCTGATTTGAGTATAATTCCTTCAGATCCGTCAAGACTCTCACCCACAGCAAACAAAAGAGATGCACTGATTCGCACCATCTGGTGAAACTTGAAATTCGAGAAAGCCTCAAATGGTGTTTTAGTCCATTCAGAGATTATTGAGATCTGATCACTGGGCATCGGACCGGCGATCAACTTGCCATCGCCCGAGAAGTGAGGATTACCACCTACACCCTGTCCTGCGGAGATACCACCGATGTTTACATACTCATTGGTGTAAGGATCCCATGTATAGAAGGGACAGTTCTGATCTTGATAACCGACTGCTACACCTTCGTTAGTCACGCTCGCGAAGTTGGGTAAGGGCATCTCTTCCGAGACATACACTTGTGCTTGTGCCATACTCGCCATCGAAAGGCCAAGCAAAGATAAGAGGATTGATTTCTTCATAAGGTAGATTATTGGTTAAAGGATTTGTAATTCTGCCAAGCAGTGTATTGATGCCCCAAAGTAAATACTCTAAAATGCAATATGCAAATTTTTCTTTTTATAATTCTTGAATTCTTAAAAATCGTGGCGTTATGTATTTTATAATTCTTGAAATATTAAGAGCGCGTTCTTAGAGCGCGCTCTATAGACGTTTCATGTCTTGTAGCGAGCAACTTTATACCCAAAATCAAGGAATATCCAAACGAATTTCGTAACTTTGTCAAGAATTATCTCTTTGATGTGATGATGCGTGTTAAAACGAAATATTATTGGTGGGGTGGCTGCATCGCGGTGCTGATCGCTTTCTTAGCGTGGGGTGGCATCTATATCAGCCGCTCTCATTCCTATTCCGACGAAGAGATCGCCGAGCTCTTCGCCCGGGGATTGCAGGCTGTCGAGAAGGATGATGTTGTCACCGCTTTCTCTCTCCTCCAGAAGGTCATCACCGCTACTTCCGATGGTCGTGACGACAATACTCACTTCGAAGCCTCTGTTTATTTGGCTCTCATTTACTCCGATATGGGAGAACTCCAAGAAGCTTATTCTCTGCTTAAAAGCCTTAAGTATCGCGAATCCAACCGCCCCGAACTATACGCTTCGCAATATTACCTCCGACTGATGGGGTATCTATCCCTTAAACTCGATAAGGATGTCAAAGCCTCTACTCAGTATATCAACCGTGTCATCGAACTCGAAAAGAGACTCTATCCCGACCACCCCTCCTTTATATATATGGACCTCGCCAACCTCTGCGAACTCTATTATCTTAATAGGGAGTATGATAAGGCTGAACAGCTGATCCATGAATTAGAAAATAAGGAACATCCTAAGAATATTTTCTATCTCTCGCAGGTGTATTATGCACATGGTCTCTTGATGCTCCATAAAGCCAAGCCCGATTCCGCTCGCTATTATGCCCTCAAGGGTAGAGAGATCTCTAAAAAATATAAAAATAGTTCCAATGAGTCGCAAAACCTTATTATCGCCTGTAAGGCCGATTCCCTCGCAGGTCTCCTTGCACCTTATATCGCCGACCGTCACAATCTGGATAGTATCAACCGGAATATGAAGGGTGGCGAAGTGGCGCGTCAGATCGCAGTAATCCGCGAACAAAACAAGATGGCTCTCCTACAGCGCGAAAGCGAACTCGACCACGCCATCAATATGATCGTAATGGCATTTATGATTATGGTCATCATTATGCTTACTCTCCTCTTCTATTCTTTCCGTAAGCGTGCACTCGACCGTCAACGACTTACCCTACTCGAAAAAAATGAACTTAACTCCGCCATCGAAAAGGAACGCCTCGAAAAGGAACTCCTCCAACTCAAGCAAGCCAATACTGCCATCGAACTCGAAAAGGAAAAGGACGAAAAACTCTCCATGAGCATCAAACTCGTGGAGCATGGCGAAGGCGATGAAGTAAAGGATAGCCTCTCAGCTCTCGATGCTGCCCTGAATGCCCAGCATGCCGATTTCCTCCGTCGTGTCAGCAGAGCATATCCCCGTATCTCCGACACCGATGTCCGTCTTTTGGGCTTCATCCGTATGGGGCTTTCCCCCGCTGTCATCGCTAAGGCACTTAATGTCACCACCGGCAGCGTCAATACTTCTCGTTATCGACTCCGCAAAAAACTCGGACTCGATAGCAGTGTCGATCTTAACTCATTTGCCCAAAACTTCTAAGAAGTTATTGCAATCCAATTTACTTATTGCTATTTTATTAACATATTTTAACAGTCTGTCTATATAGTTGTCTATATCAACACTTGTTATTATTCCTTTTTATCGTCGTATCTTTACGGCAAATTTATTTTCAACAGCTCGTTATGAAAGACTTTTTCAAAGCTATCTGTTGAAAATTCAATCAAAATGAAAGCGGATATCAAAATATCAAAACACTTTTCTAAACCATCTACATAACTCAAAAACGCAATGCTTATGAAAAAACTTTTTACTATCATTTTGGCAGCATGCGGGGTAGTCGCCGCCTATGGTTATGACTATCATGTGCAGACTGAGCCGACCACTCGCAAGGTGCTGCTCGAGGAGTTTACCGGTATCCATTGTGGCAATTGCCCCGATGGCCACAAGTATGCTTCGCGACTTTTGCTTGCCAAGCCCGATGACGTATATGTGATGTGTATCCATGGTGGCTATTTCGCCATTCCGGCATTCGATGAGCCCGATTTCCGCACCGACATCGGCGAGGAGATTATCACCGAATTTGGTGTCACTTCCTACCCTTCGGGCATGATCAATCGTTACAATTTCGGCGAAATCGGCACTGTGATAAGCCGCAGCAACTGGACTGCTTCGAGCCGCACTATGACTCGCACCTCCGCTCCGGTCAACCTCTGGGTAAATGCCGACTATGATAAAGACACTCGTATGCTCGACATCACCGTCGAGGGTTATTTCACCGAGTCTGTTGCCACCGCTGAAGATGGCTCCGCTCCTACTCTTTATATAGCCTTGACTCAAGACTATATTCAAGGGCCGCAATCGGGTGGGCTGGTCGGAGATGAGTATGTCCACAAGCACATGTTCCGCGACTTTGTGACCGAAGGCACATGGGGCGAAGCCCTCGAGAGCGCCAATGCCGGTGAGTATTTCGTTAAGAATTACTCTTACGAACTCCCCGAAGCATATAAGGATGTCGAGGTGGTGCCCACTGACTTAGAGGTGATAGCTTACGTCACTATGGGTAAGCGCGACGTGCTCAACGTGATCGGTTGCCAACCCTCATGCGAAGGGATGACCGCCATCTACGACCCCGAGATCGCCTTGGAAAAGATCCCGGCATCGCGCGGCTATTTCTTCAATTATATCGACCTTTATGTCGACAATCGTTCGACCGAGCCTATCACTGACGCCATCTTTGAAGTAACTTCCAATGGCGAGGTATATACCCTCTCGTGGCAGGGTGAAATCCCGGCTCGTACTATCAATTGGCCCATACGCATCGAGGTGCCTGCCGCTTCCGGCGAGGAAACCAACACCATGAAGGTGAAGATGATCCAAGCCAATGGCAGCGATGTCTCCACATCTACCCTCACCATGTCGTATGCCGAAATCCCGGAAGTACCCACCGAGCTGAAGGTAAAACTTCGTACCGACAATTTTGCCGACGACAATAACTATCTGCTTCGCGATGAGAATGGCGAAGTGATTCGCGAGTTCGGCCCTTATCCCGATGGTGTGGCTGAGGTCTACGAAGAGGATGTCACCTTGGAGCCGGGCAAGAAGTATTGCTTCGAAGTGGCTGATGCTTGGGGCGATGGCGTTCTCTCCCCGCGTGGCAATTTCAAGATCTATGATGCCGACGATCAGCTCGTGACTCAGCAACTCGAGATTAGCCAATTCGGCATCCGTATCTTCGTGCAGGCTGCCGATGACTCCGCAGTTCGTAATATCCTTAGCGAGGAGTCGCACGAAGTGGCTCGCTATGCTCTCGACGGCACTCTTCTCGATGCTCCCGCCGCCGGAATCAACATCGTGGTGATGAGCGACGGATCAGTCATCAAGCAAATCGTGAAATAATCAACCCGATTTTTAAATCATAAAAACATCATATATTATGAAAAAGAGTATTTCCACACTATTAATTGTTGGCCTTGCTTTCGGTGCAAGTGCTCAATGGTCGGATGTCCCCCAGTTGGTATTCCCTGAAGAGTCTTCGATGTATGTTCATGAGATGAAGACAGGCCCCGGCGGCACGACATATTTCCTGATCGATCATCCGGCAGGCGCCGATGAGTATGACTTCGAGAATGTTAAGTATGACTTCCGTCTGCAAGCATACGACAAGGATGGCAATAAGCTCTTCGACGGCGAGTATGGCAAGTTGATCTCCAACTATCCCAACCGCTCATGGACCACATGCAACGACTATCTAATGGTCGATCGCGATGACAATGCCATCATCTCGGTGGCAGACTGTCGCAATTCAGACAGCAAGCAGATGTCATATACCATCTACAAGGTGTCTCCCTCCGGCGAAATGCTCTGGGGTGAAGATGGTGTCAACGTGGATGGGGGCGAAGCTCGCGATTTTACCGCCCACATGTCGATGACTCAACTCGATGACGGCGCATACGTCTTCGCTTGGCAACGCAGTTATGGCGAAAATAACTGGGCTATCGAGATTATGAAAGTGTCGGCAGATGGCCGTCTCCTCTGGGATGCCGATGAGACTCGTATGATCTCCGATGCCACTTCTTATACATATCCCTACTTGGTGAATGCCGGCGACAACCAGTGTATCCTGGTATATGCCAAGGGGTCGAACCAAGAGATATATGCTCGCAAACTCGATATCGACGGAACATGCGCCTGGAGTGAAGATACGCGCGTATACCGCTCCGGCTGGGGACAGATCCCTATCTGGACCATCCTCGATGTGCAACCTTCAGGCGATGGCGGTGTAATCATAGGTTGGAATGACGACCGTGCATTTACCAACGTTGACTCTGCTTATATCTCTTACGTTACTTCTGACGGCCAGTTGGGTTTCTCGGCTGCTTCGGAAAATGGCGATGTAAAACTCGGTTACTCCGAAATGCGTGCTCTTCAGGTAAAGGTAACTGAATATAATGGCGATTTTTACGCCATGTGGAGAGAGACAAGTTCCGCTCAAAGCTGGAACAGCATCCGCGCTCAGCGCATCTCCAAGAGCGGTGAACTCCTTTGGGATGAAGAGGGCGTCGATGTATTCCCAATGGAAGAAACTTCGTTAGGCTATTTCACCATCACTCCCAACGGCGATGGGAATATAGCTTTGTTCTATATGAAGAATGATCTCTCTAATGTAACATGTTATGTAGATCCTCGCAATGCTCAAACAGGTGAGCGTGCTGAAGATCAGGAGGAGGCTATACAGATCAGTGATCCTCTCGTTTCATCTGCATCCAATCTTATGGCTGAACCTTGCGCCGAACATAAGTTCTGGGCGATCTCTTGGCTTGAGGGTTATACCAACTATTCTTGGTATCTGCAACGCCTCGGTTTTGACTATAAACTGGGTGCCGACACGAGCGGTGTGAAGGATGTAGCGGCTGATCGCAATGCCGGTTCGTTCAAGTATAATGGCTCAGCGTTCAGCAGTGCCAATGGCGGCAGACTGATCGTGACCAATCTCGCCGGCGCTAAGGTAATGGAAGCAAACATCGATGCTATGGAGTCGCTCAGCTGGAAGGCTCCCGTGGCAGGCGTCTACACAGCCACACTCATCCCCGAGAAGGGTAAAGCCTCTTCGATCAAACTCCTTTGCAAATAAGACTTCCGTTAATTCATAATTCCTCTCTCCTCACCCCTCTCCCCATTCCAAATTCCTAACTCCTCATTCCTAATTCCTCATTCCTAACTCCTCATTCCTAACTCCTCATTCCTAACTCCTCATTCCTAATAAACTTTAGTATTAACCAAAATAGTGCATTTATGAAGAAATTATGTTTACTTACTTTGGCACTACTTGCCACAGCTCCCGCGTGGGGTCAGGCTGTCTTGGGTTATGACTTTGCAGTTACCCAGGGAGAGTATCACCCCCTCGGCGATGACGCTTACGTTCTCGACATGTTAGCAGTTACCGATCTGAAAGAGACTGCTTTCACCCCCTCAGGCGTCATAACTTCCGAGAATATCGATGTTACCGGCTTTGATCTGGGCTTCACCGTCAATTTCAATGGCACGGTTTGCGATCATTTCGTAGTCTATGGCCTTGGTGTAGTTCAAATCGGCGGCGAAACCATCACCCTTCTCTCCAATGGTGACGGATGGACCATCACTCGCGGTTTGGTAAATGGTCTGATTTGTTATAACAATGGGTGTGTTGCCCCGACTGAGAATACAAAGATCCTGTATAAGGTCAGCGGCGAGGCTCCCAATCGCGTTCTCACTGTCGAGTACAGACAATTAGGTTTGACTTCCATGTGGTGGGATGATGAGGCTTCTATCGAGATTACTTATCAGATATCTCTTAAAGAAGATGGCACCATCTCTTATTGCTTCGAAGAGTTCGATGCCGGCGAAGACACTTATGGATTTTATATCGGTCTGACCGGTAATAAGGGTGAATATGTAACTCTCGGCGGCAATAGCATCGACGAGGGTGCTCCCTCCACTAATGCCAATAAGACCACGATCAATAAGATCCCCGGCGGCAAGACCGTAACTCTCACTCCTCCGAGTGATTGCGCCGCTCCTTCGGCACAACCCACCGACCTTGAGATCACTACTACTTCCAAAAAGGTAGAAGGCGCGTTCGTCGCTTCTGAAGATGCCGATCATTATCTGATCATCTACACTGACGGCTCTGATCTGACTGCCACTCCCGAAGATGGCGTCTCTTATGCCGACGGCGATCAATTAGGCAATGCTACAGTGGTGAAATATACTACTGACACTTCCTTTACACTTAGCAACCAGACCGGTGGCACCGCTTATAAGTTCTTCGTATTCGGTGCAAACTCTTTCTGCTCGAATGGCCCGGTTTACCTGAATGCCGCTCCACTCTCTCTCTCTGTTTCCACCAAACCGGAATCTCCTGCCGCTTTTGTAGCTGTTCCCAACGATCTTAATTCCGTTAAGATCTCTGTTACCGGAAACACTGCCGGCGACAATGTGCTTGTGGTCTACAATACGGAGATCGAACGCAGCATGTATGGCGACCATGCACTGATCGGAGAATTGTCAGGCACTTATGCAACAGGCGATGAGATCGAGGGTGGCGGCAAGGTGGCATACGCCGGTCCCGCCTCCGATGAGATTATCGTGGAAGGTCTTGAGCCATCGACAGCCTATCACTTCTTGGCTTATTGCTATAATGATCTCTCGGAATATTCCACCGATGAGGTTAAGGCTCAGACATCTACCTACATTTCCGTACCCTCCGACATTAACTTCAGCAATTCTATCCGCTATCAATCTTATGCTACCGGATGGTCCGTTTCTAATCCCGACCATTTTAGAGTTATCGAGACTAATGCTACTACCGGTGGTAATGACTACCAATACCAATGCAATTTCACCAGCTCGGCTGCCGAGGGTGTGATTGATTGGGCTCAGATGCCTCCTGTGGTTATCGAGAAGTCTCATGCTATCATGACTCTCGAATACACTATGTATTCTACCCTTAACCGTTTCTCAAAAGAGGCTTACAATACCTGGGCTGATAATGATGTATTCGCCATCCAAGCATCGACCGACGGCGGCGAAACTTGGGAGGATGTAGGCAAGCATACCGCTACCAGCCACCCCGAAATCGCTGAAATGACCGATTTCGTCAACCTCCAAGCCGATTTCACTCCTTACACCGGCAAGACTATCCTCGTCCGTATTTATTGGGAAACTTACAACCCATCAGGTTGGGGCGCAACTCTCGTGCTTAACGGTGTGAAACTCGAACAGGGCGAATTGACCGCTACTCCTGTCCTCTCTGTCGGTGATGTTACCCACAATTCCGCTAAACTCAGCTGGATCGGTACACAAGACAATTATGAGATCAGCTTCGGCAAGGTGGGCGAAGAACCTACCATCTACGAGGCTACCGGCTCCGAACTCGTGATGACCGACCTCGACTTCTCTACCGACTATACCGCTACTATCCGCGGCATCGCCGGCGAGGGTGACTACTCCGAATGGTCTGAGCCTGTCAACTTCACTACTGCCAATTATCCCGACTGCGTCGCTCCGACCGATCTCGAAGCAAATATCGACAACTTCGCCGACGATAAGAGCGCAGTGCTCAGCTGGACTGCTGCTGACGACCATCTTAACTGGGAGGTGCGCTATCGCAAGTCTACCGACTCTGAATATACCTACGTTTCCGACCTCACTGAGACTACCACAACTCTGACCGACCTCGAGGAAGAGACTGCTTACATCTGGAGCGTTCGTGCTAATTGTACTTACGACCGCACCACCGTTTGGAGCTCGCAGAGCCGCTTCGAAACTCCCCAATGCAGCGGCTTGAGCGCTCTCAGCGCCAAGGCTATCGCCGTTAGAGGCAACAATGGCTATATCAATGTCTTCAATGGCCCCGCCGCTATGATCGAGTATGTCGAAGTGTACGATGCTGCCGGTCAACTCGTGAAACGTGTCGAAGTTGGTTCTACCGACAATGTCATGATCCCCGTATGCAAGAACCACGGCGTATACATGGTAACTGTCGGTCTCGCCAAGAAAACTGCTACATACAAAGTAGTGCTGTAATTATACTATCCTGAGATGGAAATCGGGTGTCTCAACTGCGGTTGAGACACCCGATTCTTTTTTTCGGTTAGTCGCTCCGTATGGACCTTCTGTCGGCAGAGCGGCATCTTTTTGTCTTGTCGGTTAATACTCGATCTTGTCAGGCTTTTCTTCCCAGAGACGGAAGGCGGCGAGCGCCTCTTCGCTCAGCAGGCGGCTTGACTCCAAACGGCGTTGCTCCGGCTTCAGGTCGAGTTCATCATAGATGAAGGAGTCGTCGAAGCCGATGTCGGCAGCGTCATGCTTGTCATTGCCATAGTAGAGTCGGTCGAGATGCGCCCAGTAGATCGCACCGAGACACATCGGGCAGGGTTCACACGAGGAATAGATCTCACAGCCGCTAAGATCGTGGGTGCCAAGCTTGGCGCAAGCATTGCGGATAGCACTCACCTCAGCATGTGCCGTCGCGTCATGGTTCGACGTTACTCGGTTCACTCCGGTGGCTATGATCTCGCCGTCGCGAGCTATCACAGCGCCAAACGGGCCACCTCCGTTGGCAACATTCTCTTTGGAAAGGTCAATCGCCTTTCTCATCAATTCTTCTTTTGTCATAATTGGTAATTTCGATTATTGAGAGATAACTCCCCCTATGATCACCTTGCGGCACTCCGTGCCATAGCGGACGATATAGATGCCGCCGGCCAGGGGGATAAATGTTTCTTGTTGATAGCCGGGAGACATGGTTGCAACTCTTCGCCCGGCGAGGTCGTAGACCTCTACTGCCCGATCGGAAGTGCCGATCGTTATGCCCTCATGCCCTACCTTCAGTATGTCGACATCCTCTGCCACACTCTCCACTCGGCTCTCCACTGAGACGACAATAGGCTGAGAAGCAGGTGACTCTCCCTGCTTCCAGACGGCACTCACCCGATAACTGTAGGTGAGCAACGGCGAGATGTCATCATCGACCCAGCGACGACGCTCCCGATCCACTTTGCCGATATAGAAGCCATCGCGATAGATACGATACTCGCGAAGCTCCTGCCCTTCATTGCGAGAGCGCGGCTCATCCCATTCGAGGGCGATGCTGGGACGATCGGAATAACCGTAGGCCTGCCGTAGATTCTCGACTCCCGGAAGGTCGGACACCGTCACTTCCATCTCAATCGGATCGCTATAATTGTCGTCATAGTTCTGATCAAGATCGTAGGTCAGTGCCGCCATATATTCACATCCGGCATCATCCACCACCAGCGGAATGTCGGCAAGCGTAACCGTAAACTCCTCATCCACACGTAAATCCACACCCCGGGTTTCGCTCACCATATAGTCGTTCTTGTAGAGATGGATGCGATAATCACCGGCATTCGCCATCTCCCTGCCATTGTTGCGAAGCAGCAACTCAAAGCGCACCTTAGCATTGGCGTATGCCAAGGCGGGCGCCTTGACCGACATTATCGAGATATCATAATCTCGGAGATCCGAAATCGAAATATTATCTATCGCAATACAGGAGTTCGACGCTCGCAACGCGGTGCCGACGAACGCCACTCGGATATGATCGCTCTCTCGGTAGTCGGCAAGTGAAAGCTCGACACGAATCCAGCGATGACGCTGATCTTGTGGCAAAGCCGAGGTAAAGATAGAGGTAAAGGGGAGATCATCCGCTGAGACTTCTACGCCAAACGAGCCGACATTCGGCGTATAATAATAGTAAAACACCAACGAAGGGTCGATAGCCTCCGAGATATCAATCATAGGGGAGATAAGACGACTCCCCCGTTCGGCATCGCTACATGTCAGCACGCAAGAATAGCCATCATTATCCTGCGACTTGATGCCGGTAAGATTCGACACCTCCGCATGCCACCGGGTCTCGTTGTCATCTGCAAAAGGGGCGATCAGCTCACACTCCCAAGGGAGAACCCCCTGGTGCTCTTCCGACCAATCCTCGCGAACCGGCAACGAATAAATCTCCGGATCACTTTGGGCCACAACGGAGAGTGTCGAGCCTAAGATCGACAAAAACGCCAACAAATATGATCGAAAAAGCTTCATAATAAAGAATCAGACCACAAAATTAACAAAAAAAAAGAAAAGATTTTGCAGTTTTAAAAAAAGTAATTAACTTTGCAGTCGCAAACCACAGCAAAAAGCGCCGAAGCAAGCCAAAGACGACATCCCGAAGCAAGGAAAGTGCCGAAGCGAGCCAAAGACGACATCCCGAAGCAAGGAAAGCGCCGAAGCGAGTGGTGACATACTGGAGAGGTGGGTGAGTGGCTGAAACCACCAGTTTGCTAAACTGACGTAGGAGCAATCCTACCACGAGTTCGAATCTCGTCCTCTCCGCCCGAGCCTGCAGCAATCCCGCTGCAGGCTCTTTTCGTTATAGCTCGCGCTCTTATAGCCCGGAGGCGAGGGTGAGGGTGATCGGAAGGCGGACGCCCGCTATCCGCAGGGTGTCGGCGATAGTCGGCCTCTCTGTTCGAGCCGGCTCTTCCCGCAGGGTGTCGACTCTCGCTGTGCCGGCAAGCTGGGTGTCGGCGACGAGGCGTGTGGTGAGCGCCTGAAGGGCTATCGGCTCTGACTCCCCCGGTGGCAGCCGGTCGCGCCATTGATGTGCTTTAAGCCAGCCCGGCCCATCTACCCGCAGTCTCAGCGTGTCACTCCCCGCGTTATATACCTCTACCATCTTCACCGACGATTCTCCCGGCTTAACACCCCCAAAATCCACCCTCGCCATAGAGAGACATAAATCCCCCTGCCGATACGGAAAGTAGCGACGCAAAGTCGTGTCACTCGCCACGACCCTCGCCACCAAGTCAAGCCGATAGCGTCCCGTCGTCGTGGACACATACACACTTTTCTCCTGATAGCCATAGCGTCCCGACGGATCAAACCTCACATCCACATACAGACTATCCCCCGGCGACACAGTCCGTTCATCCCATGCCCCCACCACACACCCGCACGAAGTGCGAACTTCCGTGACTGTAATCGACTTATCACCTTCTGCCCGCAACCAAAAACGATGACTCACTCCTCCCCCGGAGCCCGACACAAGCCCAAAGTCATGGCGCAACTCCGACGATGACACAACTGCCACCGCCACCACCATAATGAGTAATATCGACATAAATTTGCGCATATCAGACCAATTATCACACTAATTACCCCCAAATTTAAGAATATTTTGCCACTTTCTGTCGGTTATTCTTCTTTTTTATTTTATCTTTGTGGTTTCAAATCATTCTTTAACCACATTCCAACCTTATCAAGTATGAAAAAATTTTTACTTCCCTTATTCTTGTCGGTGGCTATCCTCCCCGCATACGCTGAAGAGGAGCCGGAACCACGCTCTATGCGTCTCTTCGACCAAGTCGTATTCTACGATGGCTATAACGGCACCGTCTTCGATGCCGACCTCGACGATGGCATCCTGCGCCATCGCAACTCTCTCTACGCCGTCCGTCTCACCGACGAGCAACTCGACTTCTTCGGTCCCACCACCGAGATGAAAGTACGCGTCGGCGCCCTCTGCGACAACTACGACCGCATCGGCAACATCAACCTCGCACTCGTGCCTAAAGGCCGCGAAACTTACACCATCGACGACGAAGATGTACACCGCTCCGAACTGGGTCGCTTCATCACCCCCTTCATGAACAAAAACAAATACCCCACCTCCGTGCCATATTCCTACGTAGTCGACAACCTCGGTTACCTGATGCATGACATGGACCTCCGCGCCAAATACGACTACTGGATCGAATTCGAACTCTTCGGCGTGCCCTACGCCGCCAACCAGCAAGTCGAAGGTTGCGCCGATCGCAACGACGTCTTCTCCGGCACTCTCGACTTCGAATGTCCCGACGACCCCATGGAGGGTAACACCATCGATGTTTTCGTGCCTATCTACATGAAAATCCCCGAATACGACGGCCGTTACAACCTCAACAACTATACCGCCACTGCCACCGACGAACTCGGCAAAACCGAACGCACCTTCACCTTCGATGTGCCCGAAAATGTGGCTGACGGCCTCATCTGCCTCATCACCTCCAACCATGGCGCCAACGCCGGCGGCGAAGAATACAACCGCCGTTGGCACTACGTTTACATCGACGACGAACTCGTGCTCACCTACAAACCGGGCCGCACGAGCTGCGAACCATTCCGCAAATACAACACCCAAGCCAACGGCATCTACGGCTGGACATCCAAGAGCGACCAAGCTTGGCAATCTTTCAGCAACTGGTGTCCCGGCGACGTAATCGACAACCGCATCATCCGCCTCGGTGCATTCGAAGCCGGCACTCACAAGATCAAAATCTCCGTGCCCGACGCCGTATTCCAAGATGCTCAAGGAGATATCCCCGTATCCATCTACTTCCAGGGACTCACCGAAGGGACACTCCCCGACATGAGTGCCATCAACGAGATCGAATATCTCAAAGACGTAACCTTTAAGATGGAAAATGGCGAAATCACCTTCGCTTGTGAAGAACCCATAGTAGGGGTAGAGCTCCTCGACATAGAGGGTCGCCTCTTGGATGCGCAATGGAAGCGAGGACTCACCACCTACGATGCCTCCGACCGCACCCCCGGCCTCTACCTCCTCCGCCTACACACCGAAGACGGCTACACCATAACCCGCAAATTCCGCCGCTAACACCCCAAATCCCAATAACAAAATTAGCCCGCGCTCTTAGCCCAATACCCTCCAAAGAGCCCGAGACCAATCACCCCCGGTCCCGGGCTTCTTTTTTTACCTAAAATCTTCGTCCGTGTTATTTTTTTGTTGTGTATACTCAATAAATCTACAACTCATATCAATTTTATTGTATATACTCAATAAAAATCACATTTTGTCGATTTTGTTATGTATACTCAATAAAATTTATTATCTTTGCTTTTGAAATTTTTAATCACTCTATGTCATGAAGGTAATTTCGCGTAAATATTATGCACAGAAGATCGATGAATGGTTGGGCCGCGAGCAAGTAATTGTGCTGGTGGGTCAACGTCGTGTCGGCAAAAGTTATATTATGAAGGATTTTATCGCTCGTCATAAGTTGGAGCCGGATGCCAATATCATATACGTCGACAAGGAAAAGCGCGAGTTTAAGGATATCTTGAATTGCGATGATCTTGATGCATATATAGGGAGCCTTATTTCTGCCGACAAGCATAATTATATATTGGTCGATGAGGTGCAAGATATCGAAGGCTGGGAGAAGTCGATACGCAGTTATCGCACGGAAGAGAATACGGATGTTATCATCACGGGAAGTAATTCGAAGATGCTGTCGGGAGAGTTGAGCACACTATTGGGAGGTCGCTATCAAGAGATTTTGATCCAATCTCTGAGTTACAACGAATTTCTTGAATTTCACCAAATTTCGGACAGTGATGAGAGCCTATGGAAGTATCTGAATTATGGAGGACTGCCGGGTCTTATCAATATATCTTTAGACAATGAAGAGATGGTGGCGGAATATCTGTCGGGGGTCTACAATACAATCATGCTGAAGGATGTGATATCGCGACATAATATTCGGAATATAGCATTTCTACACAATCTGCTTACCTACCTCGCCGACACTACGGGCAAGCTTAATTCGGCGAACAATATAGCCAAGTATATGAAGCAGCAGGGGGATAATATCACCACTAATATTGTGATCAATTATTCCTCCTTCTTCACCGAAGCATATCTGACATCGATGGTGGAACGCTATGATATTCATGGCAAGAAACTGTTAGAGGCGACAGGCAAGACCTATTTTGGAGATATAGGACTGCGCAACTATATAGCAGGTGGAGAACGAGACAAGGATATAGAGAAAGTGCTTGAGAACGTGGTGTATCAGCATTTGATACATTTGGGATACAAGGTATATATCGGTCAGTTGCGTGCCGGAGAAATTGACTTTGTATGCATCCGCGGAGGGGAGCGGAAATATGTGCAAGTGGCATGGATTATATCGGAGGAATCTACACGAGAGCGTGAGTTTGGAGCATTAGCGAAAATTCAGGACTCCTATCCCAAATATGTTATATCGGCGACTCCGTTGCTCCACGAGAGTGATAACGAAGGCATCAAGCACCTCCACATCCGTCGCTTCCTCGCCCGAGGGCTATAACCAACTTTCTCTTCACTGCAGATCGGTTAGCGGATAGGGGGGGAGTTTTTGTGAGGTGGGATAAAACATACGGGAATGCTTTGCGTTATTATTTTGGGAGGGTATGGGATTTTTGGTATTTGTTAAGAGCGCGTTCCTTAAATTGTTTTTATGAATCCATCTGATGAAAAGTAAAGTTTCCAATCGCGGTCTCGAGATGCCCGCCTCTCCTATACGGCGCCTTGCAGGCGCTGCTCACGCCGCCGAGCAACGCGGCCTCACCGTCTATCGTCTTAACATCGGTCAACCCGACATCCCCT
This sequence comes from Lepagella sp., assembly GCA_051878555.1. Taxonomy (GTDB): domain Bacteria; phylum Bacteroidota; class Bacteroidia; order Bacteroidales; family Muribaculaceae; genus Lepagella. The sequence continues at coordinate 17,290 of JBJEKI010000041.1, forward strand.
CCCCACCTCAAGCTTTCGATGCCCTGCATCATATAGATCGCAAGATCCTGGAGTATACCGCCTCCGAGGGTCTGGAATCGCTCCGCATCAAGATGGCGGAGTATTATCATCGCTTCGGCCTCGATATCCGACCTGATGAAATCATCATCACCTCCGGAGGCTCCGAAGCTGTGCTCTTCGCCTTTATGGCATGCCTCGACCCGGGCGATGAAATCATCGTGCCGCAGCCCGCCTACGCCAATTACATGGCCTTCGCCATCTCTGCCGGCGCCAAGATCATACCCGTCAATTCGACCATCGACACCGGTTTTCGGCTTCCGCCGGTCGAGGAGTTCGAGCGCCTCATCACTCCACGCACCAAGGGAATCCTCATCTGCAATCCCAACAATCCTACCGGCTATATCTACACTCGCGGCGAACTGGAGCAGATTGCCGACATCGCCTCGCGCCATGGGCTCTTCCTCTTCAGCGACGAAGTATATCGCGAATTTTGCTACGCCGACCAGCCGATGGTGTCGGTGATGAGCTTGGAGAGTGTGCGCAAGAATGCCGTGCTGATCGACTCCGTGTCGAAGCGTTATAACGAATGTGGCATCCGCATCGGCGCCCTCGTAAGCCGCGATCCCGATGTGCGTGCCAACGTCATGAAATTCTGTCAGGCACGTCTCTGTCCGCCGCTCATCGGTCAGCTCGTAGCCGAAGCCTCGATTGATGCCACCCCGCAATACCAGCAAGAAGTGTTCGAAGAATACCGCCGCCGTCGCGACTTCCTGATCGAGCGCCTCAACAGGATTCCGGGGTGCTACTCCCCCACTCCGATGGGTGCATTCTACACCATCGCCGCACTGCCGGTCGACGATGCCGACGACTTCTGCCAATGGTGTCTCGAAGAGTTCAACCATGAAAGCAAGACCATCTTCATGGCTCCGGCCTCCGGCTTCTACAGCGACACCGCCTTAGGCCGCAACCAGGTGAGAATAGCCTACGTCCACGACATCGACTACCTCGCCGAAGCCCTCGACACCCTCCAAGCAGCCCTCCAAGCCTACACCCAAATAATAAAATAACCTCCGCCACTACCCAAATAGACCCTTGTAGAGCGCGTTCCTTAAATTTCTGCCCTTCGGCTTCTAAATTCTAAGGAACGCGCTCTAAGCATATATCATACGCCTCGATCAATCACTAATTTTAACTTGTTTTAAATTATTTTAACTTATTTTGACAAATGGGGGGGGGTAATTTGAAAATTGTATAGTAAATTTCCCATCTTTGACAGTAAAAAAACGCGAGAACCCTTTTGTACAAAGGCCTG
>JBJEKI010000042.1:0-4417 GCA_051878555.1 Lepagella sp.
TCTTACTACAGTCAATTCACAGCGTTCCAATACAGATGCACTTCGCGATTACATGATTTATGGGGGACTTCCGCAGGTAGTACTTAAAGAGACTCACGATGAAAAGGTGGAAGTGCTGAACGCATTATTTGAAAATACCTACATCAGCGACATCGTAGTGCGCTATAAGATACGCAATACTGAGGTACTCGACGAACTACTCAACATACTCGCATCTTCTATTGGTGGCTTAACAAACGCCACCAAACTTGCCAACACCTTTGTAAGTGTAAAACACGAACAGGTGAGCCGCAACACTATCGTAAACTATCTGGAATATATCTGCGACTCATTCCTTATGGAAAAGGCCGCGAGGTACGATATAAAAGGGAAACGATATATCGAGAGCCCATACAAGTATTACTTTTCAGATACCGGTCTACGCAATGCCCGCCTGAATTTCAGGCAGGTGGAATATACACACCTGCTTGAAAATGTCATCTATAATGAACTGATAGCTCGCGGTTTCAGCGTCGATGTTGGAGTTGTTGAAAAAAGGATACGAGACAATAATGGAGCGGATATACGACAATACCTTGAGGTGGATTTTGTTTGCAATCAAGGCAGCAAACGCTATTATATTCAATCTGCCTACAAGATGCTTGACGAAGAAAAAGTACGTCAAGAAGAAAACTCGCTAAGGAACATTGATGATTCATTTAAAAAAATCATCATTCTGGGCGAGTACACTCCAGTTCTACACAATGAGTCAGGCATAACAATCATAAGTATATATGATTTTCTTCTCCAAGAAAATTCACTTGAATTATAAAAACGACCTGCTCGGAATGCGAGCAGGTCGAAATGTTGTAGCATAGGATCTTCTGTAATGAGTGATTTTGTATCGGCGATTTCGGGAAAGATGAATCAACCAAAATTTAGAGCGCGTTCCCCGGGATTTTTTTTTGGGGGGACGCGCTCTATTATTTTGTTTTTTTAGCCGGGTTGGTTCGGGGTATGGTTCGAACTGTGATCCGGGATATGGTAGGGAGTGTGTTCCTCGCTATTGGAGGGACTTGGTGTCTAAGAGGAGTTTTACCGATTTAACTCGGAGGTAGTTTTCGTAGTCGTTGTTGTTGTAGTAGGTGGTCTGAAGTTCAGCTTTGGTGCCGGCAGGGAGGATCACTTTGCCATCTGCCTCTTTGAAACCTTTGTAGACACCGATTCGTGTGCTTGTTACCTCGGCGCCTTGTTCGTCGCAGCCTACCAAGAGGAGGGGCAGGTTGAGATATTCCAGATCATGTGATTTGAGCCATGATTCGGATACTTCCAAGGCGACATCTGTAGCTGCTTCCACCTCACCAGCCACATCGTATGCGGAGTTCAAGCCATTGGCAAATTCCTTGAAAGTCAAGCTGATCGGTTGGGCGACTTTGAAATCTTCGGAGGGAGCGATCTCGATGGGCTGACCATTGAGTTTCTTGCCGGCTTCTTCGATTTTGGCGCGATATTGCACCTTGAGTTCATCGATTTTTGCCGAAGCCGCTTTGGCAGCCTCCTCCGAGTTTTGGGCAGACTCCTCGATTTTGTCACGCTGAGCCTCATAATCTGCGTAGATGCCGGGGACATCGCCAAACACCGGGCAAGACTGAAAAGAGGATGAAGAACCGGCGTCGGAGCATGCCGTTAAAGCAATGACACCCAGCAACGCCATGATAGACAGTTTGAAATTTTTCATGTTGCTAAAATTTATAAATGGTTTGAATATATATATTTCAGGATTCGCAAGAAATTGCATATTCGTGTTTTACCTATTCAGTACGTTAAGAACGGGATAAAAAGGGATCAGCGGATTAGTCCGCTTTTCTTGATATAGCCCTTGTCGATAGCCTTTACGATCAGGTCAGCCACGTTGACAGCACCGAGTTTGGCGAAGAGAGCTTTACGATGAGCCTCGACGGTATTTTCGGTCACGAACATAGCGGCAGCGATCTCGCGAGATGTTTTACCTTGCGAGATTCGGTATAGCACTTCGAGTTCGCGGGAGGATGGATGTCGGCTGCCATCTTCGGCGGCTTTCAAAGCCTTGTGGACTTCATTGCAGTAATAATTGTTGCCGGCGAGTATTTCCTCGATGGCGGTTAAGATCTCGCTACCCTCGCCCGATTTATATATAATGCCGTTAACATCTCGAGCGAGCAACTTGCGGAGAGTCCATATTTCATCATGGACAGTGCTCACAATAATATGAGCGATGGGATTTCGAGCGCGGATCATCTCAATGAGCAGAAAGCCATCGATGTCGGGCAATTCGAGATCGATGATATAGAAATCGAAACCAGCACCGGCATCGAGCTGAGACACGAGTTCCGTGGCTCGGCTGAACTTGGCCACATCGGTGGCATTACGGCTTGCGAGAATGGCGGTCATACCCTCCCTGACAAGGTCGTGGTCATCGACAATAGCTATTTTCATCTGTGAAAGTAAAGATCGGTCATCCATAAGCGTTTTGAAAACTTCATAAGAGCGCGTTCCTTAAATTTTCATTTGCAAAATTACCACACATAGGGATGCCTGTCAATTACGGATTCCCGTAGTTTTTTATAGTTAAGAGCGCGTTCCTTAAATAGAATTTAGAAATTTATTGTCAGTTTTACGATAGTGCCTGACGGTGTGTTTGGTTCTATAGAGATATCGCCGGCGATGGCGTTGGCACGGCGGCGGATGGAGTCTAAGCCGATACCCTTTCTGCCGGCAGAGGTTTTGGGCTGACAAGAGCCATTGTCGGAGATCGTAGCTTCCAACTTCTCTTTGGTAATCGACAGAGACACATCGATATTGGTGGCGTCGGAATGTTTGACGGCATTTCCTACGGCTTCCTGAATGATACGGTAGATTTCAAGAGCAGTAGCGTCGGGGACATCGCACCAGAGGGCATCAGTGGCAGAAGATTCGTAGGAGAAGTCGACTTTATCGGAGCCGGCATCAGCCTGCTTAGACATGAAGAATCTGACAACCTCATCGAGAGTGGCGTAAGTGAACTCGGGAGGCATCAGCTCATGGGAGATGCGTCTCACTGAGTCTCGGCAAGCGTCGACCATAGAGGCAGTCGTGTCGGCAGGTTTACCGGCATTTATGTTCATACGGATGGCGAGGAGGTCGTTGCAAACGCCGTCATGGAGTTCGCGTGCCATACGTTGCCGCTCACATTCCAGGCCTTCGACATATTGCTGAGTTAGTTGTCGGCCGATATCGTCACGGATCTTAGCGAACTCCATCTCACGCCGGAGACGGCGACGTTTCTGGCGAGTGGCATATATCAGGAAGAGGACAGCACCGATCAGGAGGATGGCGATAGCGGCAAATAGCCACATCAAAGTGTTGGCGCGTTTGGTTTCGCTCTGTGCCAGAGCCAGTTCGGTTTCTTTAGTTTCGTATTTCACGGTAAGGTCGCGCAGGCTTTCGGCCTTCTCTTGAGCCCATAGGCTATCTCTGAGCTCATTGCTCAGCAGAAGAGACTTATAGGCGTTGGGATAGTCGCAGAGGTCGGCGTATGCAAGATGAAGATTGTTGTAGCAGTCGAACTTTACGAATGGCAGGTTGTCGATGCCCTCCTGAGAGAGGATCTCGTTAAACCACTTGATGGCACCCTTGGGGTCGTTGCCTTTCAGACATATCGAACATTCCGCCTGATAATATACCAATTTAGCCATCATAGCATTGATCTCAGGCAATAGAGCTTGGCACTTCTCACGCCATAGTTGAGCTTCGGGCTTATTGCCGAGACGGTCGGAGATAAGCATAGTGTAAGCGGCGGCTCTGAAAGCGACTTCCTTGTCGCCCGAGGCAATGGCATCCTTATATGCAAGACTTTGGTATTTCAGCGCCTTTTCGAGATCTCCGCAACCGGTTAAGACCGAGCCTACAACGCCATAGATGGTGCTTCGGAGTTCCGGGTCATTGCTTTTGGCAATCCAATCGCCCGACGACAGAGCATGCTTGGCAGCCGACTCCTTGTGTTGAGTGTCAAGTTCGAGGACAGCGAGATTGATATAAAGCGAAGCGATCTCTTCAATAGCCTCTTGACTTGGTTTGTCTCTGAACTTACCGGAAGTGACTATGGCAAGGGCCTTTTCATAAGATTGTAGCGCCTCGTCAATGCGTCCCAAAGAACGGAGGAATACCCCCTGAGCGGCATGAGTGCCGACGATCTGAGTTGGGTCATTGAGCTTATTGGCGAGACGGATGGCTTGCTGTCCCACAACGAGGGCGGAATCTGTGCGTCCGATGCTATGCAGACTGTCAGCAGCTTGTCGCAGCCGGGCTATTTCATCGACATCGGAGGGAGCAGCGAAGGCAGCAACCGCAGAAAATAATATCAAAAATTTAAGTTTCGCAAGTTCAACTTGCTGATTTCAGATTGTAAAATTGAGCGATA
>JBJEKI010000043.1:0-18528 GCA_051878555.1 Lepagella sp.
AGACGCTTGCCTTTACGATATTTAGAATTTTGTCAGATTATTTACCAGTAGTGATGCGGATTGAGATGCCACCGTCGGGAGATACGTTGATCTCGAGAGTAGTGCCCTCGCCAAGTTTGAGGGTAGGTGCATTCTCTTTGCGACCTGTCGGAAGTACGCTCTTCGAAGCTGTACCACCCTCTACGGGAGACAAGGCCTTGTTGATGTCAACAGGATTTACACCCTTGACTTCAGCCTTGGGAGCAGGTGCTGCTGCCGGCTTAGCTGCGGGAGCAGGTGCAGCCTTCGGTGTGGGTGCTGCTGCCGGCTTGGCTGCGGGCTTGGCACCACCCTTCACTGCGCCGAATTCGATGATAGGCTGGTCGGTTGCCATTACTTCTCCCTCTTCGATCAGGAGGGTAGCGATGGTGCCTTCACGATCGCTCGTGAGATTGTTTTCCATCTTCATGGCTTCGTATACCAAGACTACATCACCTCTCTTCACGGTGTCGCCCGGTTTTACCTTGAACTCAAGTACGGTGCCACCCATAGGTGCTTTCATCACTTCGCCGGTGCCCTCTACCACTACTGCCTCGGGCTCTGCCTTGGCTGCAGGTGCGGGTGCTGCGGCTACAGGAGCTACGCTTTCGCCGGCGCCGGCAAATTCGATAAGCGCCTGACCGGTGCCCATCACGTCGCCTTCGCCGATGAGGATGCGCTTCACTACGCCGGCCTTGTCGCATGCAAGGTCGTTCTCCATCTTCATAGCTTCATACACGAGCACTACGTCACCCTTCTTCACTGTGTCGCCTACTTTGACACGAAGCTCAAGTACGGTGCCTCCCATTGGTGCGGCAAATACTTCGCCGGTCACAGGTGCATCGGCGGCTACCGGTGCGGCGGCTGCGGCTACCGGTGCAGCAGCTTTGTTAGCCTCGTATTCTGCTTTGCGCTTGTTGGTCAAGAAGGTCTTCGCTACTGTCGGAAGAAGTTCGAGAAGAAGGAATTCCTCTTCGTTTACGGCAAGCTTCACACCACCGAATTTCTCCATCTCCGGATTCGCGGGGGTCTTGTAGCTGCTTACGTCGTAGGGCTTCTCTTCTGCTGAGCCTGTGATCTGCTCGCGGAATTTAGGATCTACGGCTATAGGTGTTGTGCCATATTCGCCCTTTACCAAGGAGATGAACTGGTTGTTCTTGTTGGTATAGTCGGGCTTGCCGGCACGACGATCCATTGCCAAGTTCACTGCCTGTGAACCTACGATCTGGCTGGTCGGTGTTACCAAGGGTACAAGTCCGGCATCGCGTCTTACCTTCGGTATCAATGCCATAGCCTCTTCGAGCACATCCTCGGCTCCGAGCGAACGGAGGTTCGCTACCATGTTCGAGTACATACCGCCAGGTACTTCGGCATTCTTCACCAATTCGTTGGGCTTCGGGAAACCAAAGTATTCTTCGATCTTGTGACATGCTGCCAAGAGTTCTTCCTCTTTGTTGGCTTTTGCTGCCTCGATGGCTTTGTCGAATTCTGCATCGATCTCTTTGGGCATTACTTTGTATGCCTCGTCGAAGTCTTTCGGCCATTTGTCTTTGTTCAAGTCAAAGTCTGCAAGAGCCTTGCGTGCTTCCTTCAATTCGTGACGGATCTTCGCTACAGCTTCCATATTGGCCTCAAGTTCTACTCCAAGTTTGCGGCAGAAGATGTCTACCAATTCGATAGCAGGTGCTGCCGAACCGCCGCCGAACCACCAGATGTTGGTGTCGACGATGTCTACACCCTGGATGATCGCTGTCAATACTGATGCCAAACCATAACCGGGTGTACAGTGGGTGTGGAAGTCTACAGGCACCTTAAGCGCTTTCTTCAGCTTCGGCATAAGGCTGTAGATGCGCGCAGGATTTACAAGTCCTGCCATATCCTTCACTGTCACCATCTTCGCACCAAGACGCTCCATCTCAAGTGCCTTGTTGACAAAGTATTCGTCGGTGAACACTTTCTCTGCTTCCGGTGTGCCCTTCGGGTCTACTGTGTAGCAAACTGCTGTGTCGGATACGCCGCCAAGCTCATTGATCATTGCGATCGAGCCTTTGATGTTGTTGATGTCGTTGAGGGCATCGAAGATACGCATCACGTTCAGTCCATTCTCGATGGCTTTCTTGTAGAAGCCTTCGAGCACACTGTCGGGATAGGGCACGTAGCCGAAGAGGTTACGTCCTCTCGAGAGAGCTGAGAGAAGTGAAATACCCTTCATGGCTTTGCTGCATGATCTCAGACGATCCCAGGGGCTCTCCCCAAGATATCGCATAACTGAGTCGGGAACTGCACCTCCCCATACTTCCATAATATAAAACTTTGCATCACGATAGAGGGGAAGTAGCTTGTCTACATTCTCCTGCTTCATGCGGGTGGCGAAGAGAGACTGCTGGCCGTCGCGCAGCGTCAAGTCTCTGATTTGTAATTTCTTAGTCACTGCCTTTACGTTTTTTTATTGTGTTATGGTATTTGATTGGTTTGTATTCCAATTTTTTAATCTCCAAATATAGCACTTATTTGCCAATAATTAAAGAAATTTTTCTCTTTTTTTCAATTTTACCCAAAAAAATCATGGCGATGCCTTGGTATTAGACATCGCCATTGATAATTCTTATAGCGGGTTTTGAACGCTCTAAGTGTTATTCTTTCCCTTTCTGTTTTACCTTAAAGGTGGTGTAAAGGGTCTCATCAAATCCGCTAAACAGATTCCTGTAGTATACATCTACCACCGCTTCGCGACTCTCTTGCGTGTTGTTGCTATTTACATGCAAGTAATAGTAGTCTTCACCATTATATTGATCTTTTATCCAGCACCAATCCGAGCCTTCTCTTACTACATATCTAAAATAATAGCAATATAATGTAGATCCTTTGCTTGAGTCGATATAAATATATTGGTATTGCTGTATGCCATTAGCATCCACGTCAATATCTGAAAAGGTAGGTATGAATGCAAATCCCTCTTGCTCTACTTCGATTGTCTCTGAGACGTTCTTGTAGGAAAGTGTGATAGTCCCTTTCCGTTTTGATAGAGATGTGTTGCAGGAGTTTTTGATTACGATTGTGTTGCTCTGAACCTCTGCTTTAAGCCAATCTGCCGATGTCTTGACGTTGATCTGTGAGCGATCGATATTTGTCATAAACTCAATTACACGCGGATCGTTGTAATAGTTGTTGTAATTGGTTTCATTTGGCTGGAGTGTAATTTTGTTCTCCGGTATTGAAATAAAATCGCCTACACCCTTGATGGTTACGTTGATGGTTGTCATATCGCCATTACCGGTTTTCAACTCAATGGTGCCTTCTGTGTCTACTTTCGGCCATAAATTCGGATCTGACGGCATACTGATCTTTACACCTGTTTTGATGAATTGAGCAACATCGTCTTGTATCGTATTTACTTCTGCCAAGGATTTATTGACAATGCTGAAGTTGGTGAAGGATTTGTTGCTCGTCTTGACTTCTACTGTCGGATTTTCTTGTGATAGTACGACATTCTCGTTTCCCACAGAGATAGGCACCTCCGCCCCGGCGAAGGGAACCTGATATTTGATGTCAAAACCAATCACTCCATTTGTTACAGCCTCTCCGATATAATCCTCTACATAAATCCGATAAAACTTAGGATTGCTGTAATCATAGCCAAATCCATAAACCGACTCTATCTTAGCTGCTACATATCCATGTCCGGGAATTACCTTGACACTTTTTGCCCATCCTGATGTCGGAATTATGGTAACATTTCCAAGTCCCTTCACCGCACCGAGATCTACAAAGAAATATTGCGTGCCATTTTCGGTACAATGAAAATTATTGTCGGAGCCAATGCCAAATCCATCTAATGTCGTGTCATCGCCATTGCGCATCGATAGGGTTACTGTCCCTTCAGGGTCTGCTACATTTTTGTCTGCATCGATTTTACCGGTTTCTTCGGGATCATCTTTGCTACATCCCATCATGCATGCCGTCAGCAGTGCAATCATTAGTAGTTTTACTGTTCGTTTCATGTCGTTTACTTGCCGTCTCTTCCATCACCCTCGAAGAGACTCTCTTTTGTAATTGTTTTTGTCTACAAAGAAGCGTGGGGATGTTTCTTGCTTATCTTACAGAGGCATCGCCAAACGCCCAACACGAAATAAACAGTCCACCCTCACGCCTTTATCGCTATCTTCCCCATGGCGGGGCATGGATATACGACAAGCATGAACGTTATCGACCGCTTTAGCCTTCGTGTTTATGAAATTGGCGATTTCCTGTAAAGGCATAAGCTTGATACGCTTCTTTTATATATGTTATTTATCGCGATCTCTACCGCATCGCAAATTTAATCTTTTATTCCCATATTAGCAAATTAAAGTGACATATTCCAATACTTTTAGAGCGCTCTCTTATACATAGAACGCCTCTATGTGAACGGGCTCTTTCTTAGTCGATTCTGACGTATTTTACCGGGCGGACCATGAAGCCGGTCGGGCGGCCGGCTGTCGGTAGAAGCTTCTTGGCTTTTACTTGCAATACGTAGGCGGTATAGGGCTCTGTCCTTACGTCTCCTTTAGTGCCGATAGTGCTGCTCTGCAAGTAGGCATCCGAGCCCCACGTCTCGACATTATCTTTGTTGTCCACATAGCCGGTGGCAGGTATCATGATGCTGCTACCCTCATATCCGTTTGTGCCCGTAAGTTTGAACCATGTCTTGCCATTGATGGTCTGTGTCTCTATCGTCGTGTTCGCCACCAGCAACTGTAGATCTTTCGCCGTCGGGATATACCACCCCTCAGGCCAGTTGAGCTGCACGATGTCATCTTTTTCCTTCAAGTCGCGAGTGTCCAAGGAGGTTGTCGATTCATTATTGTATGCATACTTCGCCGCTATCGTGCTCTTCATGTAGTCGTCATAACTGAACTTCGCCGGCTCTTCTGTATCTCCCCACGCCAACCTTATACCGGGACTATCGGTGCAAGACGACAAATAACCATCTTCATCGATGGCACTTCCATTGTATGTATGCAATTCTACTTTCGACTCAACTCCATAGTTGAAGGGACTCCATAGCAATTTGTAGGTTACATCCCTACTCTCGCCCTCGATTTCCTCGATTACTGTCTTGGTAATCCCCAAGTCTATAGCCATATCATCGATGTGCTTCTTTACGATCTCTTTCTTATCTTCCGTCGTAAAGGTATACATCTCCTTCAACACCGGACGAATATTATACCCCAAGTAACGATAATTCCCGGCTCTTCTTAGTGACGGGTTATTGGTCAATGTGTAGCAATAGGCATAGCCTCCGATGCTCCCTGACATATAGTAGAGGTAGCTCCCTGCACCCAATGTCGAGTTATTGATGTAGCCATTGCTCAGCATCGAAATCTCGTTGCCATTGATCTTGCTCCGGAAGGTGACCTTCGACACTTCTTTGTTCAGTTCTTCGCTAAAGATAGTCTCTGTATTCACCACTTCCGTATTGTCGATAAATTCCTGCAAATCGTCAGCGCTCGGCAGGGTCCAATGCCCTCCCCAGTATTGGCAGACCGGGTCATGAGTTGTGCCGGATATATTCGACGGCAACAATGATGAGCCATTCTCCTGGTAGGGGTCGTTGATATATGTGCTATAATTATAGACATCTTTCTCAAACAATTCTCCCCATGCCAAACGACGCCCGAGTTTCTTCTGAGCGCTCGCAATCTCCTCGGCATCCATATATGAGTCGCTCTCCGTGCCGAAATTGATCGGACTCCACTTCACTCCCGACGGAAAACCGAGATCCACGGCACACCGCTCATCCACCCTATAGGTGTAGATGATCGAGTGAGTACCATTGACGATGCTCACATCATCCCGCTTGTAGGATAACTGCTTCATCCCGGTCAGATCGTTACCTATCGAGTATTTACCCGATATCGACAAAGTTACCGGACTCTCCGCATCAAGTATGTAGCGATAATGCTCCACATTGTTCTCATCTATGGTCTTGGTAAACTTATATGCTGATGCCCAGTCGCATACATGCTCCTGACGATAGGAGTTGTAGATGTCGATCTTGGTATATTTGTGTCGTAACGTCAAGGTGGTCACGGCATTAGTGCCGGGTGAGGTCGGCTCGCTTACCAGCCAGTCGGTGGCTGCCTGGTCACTCTGATCCTCTGCCGGTGGCGTGAGCATCGCCAGCACTTCTGCAGGTGTGTTACAGTCAGCAAACGCCTCGGAATAGGGATAATATGCCAGATATTTATACCCCAACTTATGCACTACCTCTTTGATGTCGGAGTTAAGATTCCATACCCTCCCATCGGGGGTCGTCATCTTGATATTGTGAGCATTCTTACCATCTATTTCGGTTACAAAATTGCCCGTCGCGCCGTCGATGATAAACATACCAAAGGAGTCTCCGGCCTTGATGTCTTTGGTGATCTTATTGTCGCTTACCGACAATACATCCCCTCGCGTGGAAGGCTGATCGGCGACTTCGACCTCGAACCGCATCACATGCCCGGCGGATGCTTCCGACGGCAGATACAAGTCATCGCTACATGCCGCCAATCCAAGACTCAATGCCACGGCTATTATGTATGTCAAGTATATCAACTTCTTCATCGCTCTTCGATATTTACCCGGATAGCATCGCGAGTATCCGGATTTACATTCCAGTTCTTTCCTCCATACACCGGACGGATCAACATCCCCGTGTAGCGGTGACCATTCTGTGTCAATCCCATCAAGGTGATTGTGTTGCCATTATGATCGACGTATGATGATTGCTTCTTGACCGCAGCTACGTTTGTTATTTTCCCGGTTCCATCTAAGGTATGTTTCACCTCCATCTCCATATAACTCGAGCAGTCGATATGATCGTGCGATGCCGAGGAGGCGAAGTAGTACATGCCGCCATAGTCCTCTTTGGGTATACCACCTGTCATTGTCCCATGGAAATTACGCGATGCACATGCCATCATATCTATGCTCCAGTCGCTCCATGTCCCGCCCGGAAAGTACAACACTTCGCCATTGATAAGACTCGTAAATTTGAATATCACAACCAAGTAGCGATAGGGTCTTGCATTCTCCGTGCCGAAAAACTCCGAGTTGTTGGCATGCAAGTTGGTGTAATTGCCATCATCATCGGTTGCCGCTATCCAAGGGGCATAGCGCACATTGTCTTCATAATACCAGTCATACACCTCTATAGAACAATTCCTCATCAGCTCATCCACCTCATTCTCGTTGGGCATGCGCCATTCCCCTTTCCAGAGTTTGTTGCGCACCACGTCATATTCAGTGCCGGCGATGTTGCCATCAATATTGGAGTAGGTGTAGCCCTGGTCGATATATGTGTTGGGATAATAACCCTTCTGCGATCCGGCTATCAATGGTGTTACCCCGCCGCTGCCGTTCAACGCATCTCCCGTGGATGATATATTCCCATTCTCATCGAAGATTACTGCCGGCTGCTCATATTTGGTATTCAATTCTCCCCAGGCATAGTAATCGCCTCGGTCGAAATTCTCATGCAGTTCGCTCTCCATAAGATCGCTCCTGACATTGCCATCGGCATCATACCAGTTGCCTCCACGCTCTTGTTGCTGCTTGTAAGTCTCAGTGCCGAAGTTATGACTCGCCCAGATACATCCCGACGGGAAACCCATATCCACTCCCGCAGTCTTGTAGGATACCAACGGCTGTGAGGAGATGGTGACATAGTGCGATCGATTCTCTTTAAGATCGACATAGGCATGCCAATAGGAGTGCCCGACGATCTCACTATTCTCGTCGGTGGTGGGGGCAAGAGCCCTTCCATACACCTCCACATTGTCTCGGGGTATGGAGATGTAACTGTAGGTCACTTCATCATCCGGCTTATACATCTGATCAAGTGTTACCGGACTTACTACCTCCAAGTCGGATGCTTCGCCATTATAGTAAATCTTAAGCCTGCTCATGGCGTGGGTGAATGTTAACCTCATCACCACTCCCGAGATCTCCGCATCGCGGCATATCAGCAGATTGGCGGCATTATACACATCTTCGCTCGATTGGTCGGCATATTGCGTCGGAAACACATCTTTGTGCTTCGCCACTATTTCATCGATCGACGTGTAGCCGTCGTACATGGCGTTATAGGGGGAGTAAGCAAAGTAGTGATAGTTCTCGTCGTAGTAGACATCGGAGGTGATTACATTGTCGGAGTCATCGACTCGATACACATTGCCGGTATTCTGAATCTTATATCTGTAGTTGTTGGCTATCACTGTGCCATTCTCATCCACTACGAAAAGCCCTATCTCATCGCCTACGTTAAAGGTGGTGTAGATACCATTGATCGACGTGCGCGTTGACACATCTTTGACATCCTGATTGTAGCCGACTACATTCACTCGTATCTCAAGAGGAGTGCGAGTCTCCTCCATCAGCGCCTCTGTGGCGCATGATGTCAGACATATCAGTGTGAGTAGAAGTATGATGTTTCTCATATCTTAGTTCTTTTCTTTCAGTAATATGGGTCTTATCGAGTAACCGTTATATCGCTCACATTCCTGCATCGTCGGATCGCTCATGTGTCCATTGCCTGCCCCTTCAGTGTCGATATAATATGATGTCGAGAATGCCCAGGATGTCTCGGTCGCTCCCGCCCCGGATCCTGCCGTTGGCGTCGATGTCCAGTAGTAGCACACCGCTTTGTTGACCTTCTGATAGGTGCCGCTCTTACTGTCAAGTCCCGAGTAGCCGGTGATCGGAAGGTAGATTACTCCTACGAGATTCCCTCCTTCATCTTTCTTGGTGACTTTCCATACGGAGGCGTCAAAGTTGAGATTCTCTTCGGAGTCGGGCGCATCTTCCGAGATTTTTACTGTTTGCCACTTCCATTCGCAGTTGTTGATGATATCATCCCACATCTCTTTGGTCGGTGTCGTCCACATCCAGTAGCCGGCTCCAAGATATTGCTTCACGGCGTCATATTCGGTGCCTTGTATATCACCCGACACCGTTCCGGCTGTGTATCCTTCAGGCGAGTAGAGCGTTCCCTCTTTCTTCTCCACCTCTCCCCAGGCATAGTGATTGCCCGTCTCTATCGGCTCTCTCGCTCCGAGATTGCTGGTAGCCCATAGCACTTCATATTCTTTACCATCTATCTCGGTGGTCATGCCGAGGCTCACAAATACCATCTGCGCCGGAGTATCGTCGGTCTGATCCCATTCGGAATTTGGCGTAATCACTATATTCACCGATTCGGCGTTGTCGATGTTGTAGGTGGTACATTCCGAGATCTCTATCGTGTTGAGTTTCACCTCTTTCTCTCCCAAGTCGAAGTTGAAGGTGTAGATCTTGCCGGCCTCAAATTTGTGATTGGTGATCACATCGCTGTCCAGCCGCAACTGATAGGTGAGATAGTTGGTGTCGATGGTAAATTTCAAGGGCACGTTGTTGAAGTTCCCATCTACCGGAAAACAGAGATTGTAGAACACCCCTTTTTCTCCCTTGGGTATGGTCACAGAGTTTATATCTGTGGCCAGTCCGCTGTAGTAGCCTGTCTTGTCCGACTGCTCGGCTATGGCTCCGGCTTCAAGCCTTAGCTTATCCGGAAAGAGGAGACTCTTGTCGTTTGTCTCCATCTTTACTCCGGTGATTATGATGTCGGAGGTGATGCTGTTGATGATATTATACCTTATTATCGCACATACCGAGTTGAAGTGCGATGTGTTGGCGATGACATTGTTGTCGTTGACTTCCTGTAGGGTAGTGGAGGTGTAGACGTAGGAGTAGTCGGCGAGCGTTGACAGGTCGTTGAGTCGCTCTTCATATCTAAAAGTCCCGGGCAGGTGCATATCGACATACACACCCTCTGCGCTGCTGACGATGTCGGTATTGCCACCCACCGGATGTATACAGTACATGTTATCACCTGCCGCCACCGGATAGTCGTAATTGCCATCTACAAGATCATATTTCACTCCATATAGGGTCTGCAATTTTATCTTCGATCGCTCGGCATCGACGGTCTCAAATTGGGTCATGGTGTGGTATTGCCCGGCTGAGGTCAGAGCCTCGTAGAAGGGCACATATCCTGTGCCATGCTTGATGGCGGTCAGCATGTTGCTGTTGCTCTCCCATACATATTTTACATTGCCATCTGTGTCTGTCAGATCACTCCATTCACTTCGTGTTCGGATGTCGGCGAAGGTGATGTTCAGTTTCTGCACACTGCCGTCGATCGGCAGATCTTCTCGGCAGGAGATGAGTAGCAATAACCAGGGCAATATGCGGAATATTTGTTTCATGTCTTGATTATTCGGTCATATCGGTGATTGAGAAGTCTCCTCCCGCCAGTATATCATTGCAATCGAAGAATGTCTCTTGTGTGATGATATCCACAAGTTTCAACACCTTATTCTGCCAGGAGAATATGTAGATATAGTTTTTGCCACTCTCCCAAACCCGGTTGTTGACAAAGGTGAAATTTTTAGCTTCGCCGTCGATGGTGAGCGACATCTGCCAGCCGGTCGGGTTGGCGGCATCAGGCACGCAGTAGTAACGTGTGTCGGAGAGTATGGCATCGCTACTGTTGGCAGGTATGGTGACATCGGCATATACCATAGGGCTGCTGCTTGTCTCTGTGTCGGTTAATAGGGTAGTGGCGTTGCCGCTCTGATCGTAGCTATAGGTGAGTTTCCCTTTTGAGGTAATCGGTGTTGTCGGGGTCAGCGTGATACCGGTGATGGTAGTCGGAGTTTCGACGTTGTTGACAAATGCCACTCTTACCATGCAGTGGGAGTAGGTGAAGTGCAGGTTTACGGTCTTTCCAAATTCCGGTGTGCCATTCTCGATCTTTATCGGCTTGCATGCCATGGCGCTATATTCGTCATTGTTCTCAAGTTGCAGGGTTATGCCGTTTTCATCGATTGAGGTTACTGCCTCAGTCGGCGCACCCGAGGTGAATGTGTAGTATTCGGCATTACGACTCCAAAATTTCATCGTCTGAGAGTTTATGCCGTATGTCCAATTGCCATCTATGTATTTCACCTCATAGCCATCCATCACGACGACTCGCTCACCTCCGATTCGGACTATGGTATATACTTCCAACCGATCCGGCATCCCTTGGGGCAATGCAGAGCGTGTCGCCGGAATTTCTGCTTCGGCAGTAACCATAATAGGTGTATCGCCAGAAGAAGAATCTTCCCCCGGACCATCTTTGTCACCTCGGCATCCGCAGAGCATCTGCAAGAGTGTGGTAACAGTTATAACATGTCGCAGATAAATGCTGAGTTTTTCTTTTAACACTGCCCTACATATTCATATTCAACTTGCAAATCTACAATATTTCTGAAATATTTCAGTATTTAAATATTAGTATCTAAGCGAATTAAGAAAATTTAACACAAAATCGACGTGACGGATTGTTATAAAAATTAGAGTGCTCTATAAAGAAGCAGGGTCGACGCCTTGTGGTGTCGACCCTGCTTGGTCGGTTGTTTTTTCCTCTTTTTTTACTTCTTGGTGCGGTTGCCGTAACGGCTGCGGAATTTGTCCACACGTCCTGCGGTGTCGACGAGTTTCTGCTTACCGGTGAAGAAGGGGTGAGACGAACTGGTGATCTCAAGCTTTACGAGGGGATACTCTTTTCCGTCGATCTCGATTGTCTCGCGTGAGTTTACTGTCGAACGAGTGATGAATGTCTCATCGTTGGACATATCTTTGAAGCAAACCTCACGATAATTAGAGGGATGAATGTCTTTTTTCATTGTTCTTAACTGCAGTTTTTTAGTTTAATTTTTGGCTCAGCAGGTCGCGATCCCACTGAATTGGCTCGCAAAATTACTAATTTTTTTGCATATACGCAAACTTTCAGTGGTTTTCGTCGCTTTTTTAGCCTCTTTTATACTAATTTGCGGTATCTGATGCGGTGAGGAGTGTCGGTCACGCCGTCGCGTCGCTTCTTGAATTCTTCATATTCGGAGTAGCTGCCCTCGAAGTAGGTGACTTGGCTATCACCCTCGAAGGCAAGGATATGCGTGGCGATACGATCCAAGAACCAGCGGTCGTGGCTTACCACTACGGCACATCCGGCGAAGTTCTCCAAGCCTTCTTCCAAGGCTCGAAGCGTGTTGACATCGATGTCGTTGGTAGGCTCGTCGAGCAGTAGCACGTTACCCTCTTCTTTGAGTGCCATGGCGAGGTGGAGACGGTTGCGCTCTCCTCCCGATAATACTCCGATCTTTTTCTCTTGGTCGGCACCGGTGAAGTTGAAACGAGAGAGGTAGGCGCGCGCATTCATATCGCGACCTCCCATCCTGAAGCTCTCTACACCCTGTGAGATCACTTCATATACACTCTTGTCGGGATGTAGATCTTTGTGGGCCTGGTCGACGTATGCCACTTTCACGGTCTCTCCTACCTCGAATTCTCCACGGTCGGGTTGCTCAAGTCCCATGATGAGCTTGAAGAGTGTGGTCTTACCTGCTCCGTTGGGCCCGATCACTCCCACTATGCCGTTGGGGGGCAACATGAAGTTGAGGTCAGTGAAGAGTGCCTTTTCGCCGTAGGCCTTCGCCAAGTGCTTGGCTTCGATCACCTTGTTGCCAAGACGCGGACCATTGGGAATGAAGATCTCCAATTTCTCTTCGCGCTCTTTCTGGTCTTCGTTCAGGAGTCGGTCGTAGTTCGAGAGACGCGCTTTTCCCTTGGCTTGGCGTGCCTTGGGTGCCATCCTTACCCATTCCAGCTCGCGCTCCAAGGTCTTGCGCCGCTTGCTGGCCTGCTTCTCTTCGAGTTCCATACGCTTGGTCTTCTGCTCAAGCCATGAGGAGTAGTTCCCTTTCCAGGGTATACCCTCACCGCGGTCGAGCTCCAAGATCCAGCCTGCCACATGGTCGAGGAAGTAACGGTCGTGAGTCACGGCGATCACCGTGCCCGGATATTGCTGCAAGTGCTGCTCAAGCCAGTCGATAGATTCGGCATCAAGGTGGTTGGTAGGCTCGTCAAGCAGCAGTATGTCGGGCTGTTGAAGCAGTAGTCGGCATAACGCAACTCGACGACGCTCGCCTCCCGACAGAACTGACACCTTCTGATTGTCGGGCGGACAGCGTAGAGCATCCATCGCTCTGTCCAATTTGTTGTCTATGTTCCAGGCGTCGGTGGCATCAAGCTTGTCTTGAAGCTCTGCCTGACGCTGTATCAGCTTGTCCATCTTAGCGGGATCTTCCAATACTTCCGGATCGGCAAAGGCATTGTTGACGTCGTCATATTCCTTGAGTAGTGCCATGATCGGGGCTACGCCCTCTTCCACCACTTCTCTGACTGTCTTCTCCGGATCCAACTGCGGCTCTTGCTCCAAGTATCCGATGCTGTAGTCGTGGTTGAATACTACATTCCCTTGATAACTCTTCTCTATTCCGGCGATAATCTTTAGTAGTGTCGATTTTCCACTGCCGTTCAGACCGATGATACCGATCTTTGCTCCGTAGAAGAAACTCAAGTAGATGTCTTTAAGTATTTGCTTCTGCGAGGAGGGGATAATCTTGCTTACCCCCACCATCGAGAAGATGATCTTTTTGTCGTCCGCCATTTCTTTTTGATGTTTTAAATGGTGTTGCCCGGGATTTCCCCGGCTTTTGATTATTAGATTTTATTTCAGTTGGTTCTTTTTATACGAATTTATGACCACTCGATTATTTGGCTGTCACTACACGATAGGCAACGTTGACTTTACCTCGCTCCATGTTGTGTAACTTGTTGCGTATCATCTGCTTACGCACTCCCGACACATGGTCGGTATAGACTGTGCCAAGCAGGTGGTCATACTCATGCTGGATCACTCGCGACATAAATCCGGTGAATTCCTGCTCATGTTCTTCGAAGTTTTCGTCGAGCCAGTTGAGTCGCACATGTTCGTAACGCTTCACATTCTCGGAGAGCCCGGGGAGGGAGAGACATCCCTCCGATCGAGACACAAGGTCGCCATCTTCGATTACATCCATCTGCGGATTGATTAGCACCATCTTTGAGTCGGCACATTCCGGGAAGTCTTCTGCCAGGACGCTCGCATCAATCACAATCACGGCTATCGATTTGCCAATCTGCGGCGCTGCCAAACCAACTCCCTCGGAGTTGTACATGGTCTCAAACATATCTTTGATCAGTTTCTGAAGTCCGGGATAATCCGGCTCGATATCTTCAGCCTCCTGACGAAGCACCGAAGTGCCATATAAATAAATAGGTAATATCATCTATCTGTTTTTATTGAATTTTTTTCTTAATGAGATTAATGAGGCCAATAGGGCTAATAAGGCCAAAAGGGCTAATAAGGCCAAAAGGGCTAATAAGGCTAATAGGGCTAATAGGACTAATAGGATTTGCGTATCAGCTTGGTTCTGTGAGCGAGCTTCAGCTCGCATCAATATAATTCCTATCTCCTAATTCCTAATTCCTAATTCCTAATTCCTAATTCCTAATTACCAAGTGTAGAGGTAGTAGCCGCCCGGTGTGAGGGTGATGTTCTTGCTGTTGTCTTTCGATACTTTACCGTTAGATTTCACTCTCTTCACGCCGGCATCTTTGCTGACGGTGACTTTCTGCTTCTGCTGAAAGTCGCGATTTACTATCATCAGAAAGTTCTTGTCGCCGTTGGTGAAGTGGCTCACTACTACACCCTCTCCCCAGGGCTGAATGCTCTTGATCTGCTCGGGAAGTTCACTGGCATCCATGCGTCGTGTGCCTTGTGGTATGCTCCCTCCGGTGTGCCATACATTCTTCACCTTCGCCCCGAGGAACACCCATGTCAAGGCGTGGATCTGGCGATTTATTTTCTTACAGGCTCTCCAGACGTTGGTGCGCTTGCCGTTGAGTAGCATCGGTGCATCGAAGAGTTTGTCTTCTACTCCGGCCCATGGCGCATATCCATAATATTGGATACCTTGTGATCCGTATGCCAATGAACTGAACACCTGGAAGGAGATCTGTCCCTCGTCGGGTGAGGGATAGTTCAGGTGTGCCGAACTTAATACAAAGGTCCAGAAGGGGATGCCCCGATTTTCCGATACCTCTCGCGCTATCTCCAAGTTCTCGAAGAAGTCCTTGCGTAACAGTAAATCTCCATCTTTTTCGTAGATGCTGTAGTTGTCGTAGCTGATGAATTGGGGATTGACTTGCTCTACATAGCTCTCAAGATATTGCTTGTAGTCTTTTGCCCCAAGTTGCTCGGCTGTGGCAAAGTTGGGAAGCAGGTTGACGTATGCCAAGATGTCGCTGCTCGCTGACAATACTCCCTTGTTGAGCTTGCCGATCATACTGAATTTGTCGGCTTTCGGCTCGTCGAACACCAAGATGCCTCCGAAGGCTTTGTAGCCTTTATATTTCTCGGTCTCTTTCTTGATCTTCGTTTGGTCTTGGATTCCCCAGCAGTTGGCTATCAGCTTCAGATCGTAGGCTTCACAATATTCGAGCATCTGCTTGATATGTTTCTCGGGATAGAGATTGCTGACTGCTATAGTGAAGCCCGCATCTTTGACATAACGATAGTTTTTCATCGTAATCAGGTTGGTGTCGTTAAATGCATGATATGCCACCACCGGGAATCTGTCGCCTGCCGGATTTACATACTTGGGTGGTGCTGCCTCCTGCTCGCGTGCACATGCCGGCCCGAATGTCATTATCACTGCAAGGCTTACCATCAGACTTGCCAATATCCTGCGTTTGTTCATCTTTGTCGTTTAGAGTTTATGATTGATAGTTAGTTATTTTTTTTCTTTTTTGTTATAGAGCTTTCTTTAAAAAAATTAGGTCTCCGGTTCGCTCGAGTCTTGGCTATCCAAAGATACCCTCCACCTCTTCTCCTTCATCCGACTCTTCATATTGTTCGTTGTAGTTCTCGAGTCCGTTGCAGAGGTTCAGTCCCTCGGGAAAGATGAATTTGGTGCTCTGTGAGTAGGGGAGTTTCGGGTCGTTATATACCTTTTTTATATATATGCCATAGACAGGCAATGCAGCCCGGGCACCCTGACCGAATGCCATAGAGTTGAAGTGGATATATCGCTCTTCGCCGCCAATCCAAATGCCGGTTACCAATTCGGGAGTGAAGCCCATGAACCAGGTATCGGAGTTGGCATTGGTCGTACCGGTCTTACCACCCATCTGCGCCGTAATGCCATAGCGGCTGCGGAGACTCGCACCCGTACCATGATCGATCACATCGAATAGTATCGACACGATCTTGTAGTAGGCATCTTCGGAGGTCACCTCCGTGCGGTGGGGCACTGCCGAGTAGATCAAGTTCCCCTGGTTGTCTTCGATACGGCTCACATATATCGGGTTGACGCGGATCCCCTTGTTGGCAAAGGTGGTATACGCCGCCACCATGTCGCCTACCGATACGTCGACAGTGCCGAGACAGAGGGGCAATGTCGGCTCTATATAGCCCGAGAGTCCGAACATCCTCATCTTGTTGGCAAGGTTGCCCGCCCCGAGTTCGTTGACAAGGCGCGCCGAAATCCAGTTGTTGGAGTGGGTGAGCGCCCAGCGTAGATCCACCATATCGCCGATCCTTGCCCGGCTCGAGTTGCGAGGAGACCAGCCGCCGAAGGTGGGCTGCGTGTTGGAGAACATCGAGCAGGGTGTCAAATCCCCTTGCTCCATCGCTAAGGTGTAGAGGAAGGGCTTCGCTGTCGATCCAATCTGACGCTTACCTCGCGACACCATATCATACTGGAAGTGGCTGAAGTCGGGTCCTCCTACGTAGGCCTTGACATAGCCCGTCACCGGATCCATACTCATCATACCACATCGTAAGATGGTCTTCATATACATCAAGGAGTCGTAGGGAGTCATCGTGACACTCTTCGTGCCGGGCACGATACGTGTTACGCTCTTGCCATTCTCGCTCTTCGTCTCTTTGACGTAGGCAAAGACATCCATCTCATGGGGCGTGTGAAAGGCGCGTTCGATTTCACTCTCGCTACATCCCGACTCTTTCATCCTACGATAGCGCTCGGTCTGCTTGATGGCATTCTTGATGAGCCGCTGCACACTCGCATAACTCAATTCATTGGGATTCGATGTGTAGGGCCCCGTCTTGGAGTGGCGCTTCTCACTCTCGAATGCCGGCTGGAGATAGCCCCCGAGATGTTCGTTGACCGCCTCTTCAGCGTAGGCTTGCATCCGCAAGTCGATAGTCGTATAGATACGCAAACCGTCGGTGTATAAGTTGTAGTAACTCCCATCGGGCTTCGGATTCTTAAAGATCCATCCATACATCGGGTCTTCTTCCCATTTCAAGGAGTCGGTGTTGTAGTTGCCCAACGCTATCTTATATGCTGTCTGACTATCATAGTCCGAGCGCTTGGGACGCACCGGCTTCTTCGCTGTCATCAGCCTGCGGATCTCTTCGCGCAGATAGGGGGCCACTCCCTCTTTATGGTCGACTTTGTGATAGTCGAGCTTCAGAGGTAACTCCTTGAGCGAGTCTACCTCTGCCGCTGTCAGATATCCAGCCTTCTCCATCTGTGTGAACACCACGTTGCGGCGCTGGCGTGTCCGCTCTTCATGACGCAAGGGATTGTAGTAACTCGGATTCTTCAACATTCCTACCAACGTGGCTGCCTCTTCTATGTTGAGATCGCGAGGCTCTTTGCCGAAATATACATTGGCTGCCGTCTTGATGCCCACGGCATTGTTGAGGAAGTCAAAGCGATTGAGATACATATTGATAATCTCATCTTTGGTGTAGAAACGCTCCAATTTTATGGCAATCATCCATTCGATGGGCTTCTGGATGGCGCGCTTCATCATGTTGGACGAGGGCTGGGAGTAGAGCTGCTTGGCAAGCTGCTGGGTGATGGTCGATGCGCCACCCGCAGATTTGTCGCCCATAATTACCGTCTTTACCACACTTCGTCCCAAGGCTCGGAAGTCGATGCCAGAGTGCTCTAAGAATCGCTCATCTTCCGTAGCCACCAAGGCATCGATCACATGCATCGAGATGCTGTTGTAGTCGGTGTAGACTCGATTGCCCGCACCATAATAGTAGCGACCCAACTCCGTCGTGCCATCCGATGCATAGACCAGCGATGCCAACTTGTCATGTGGATCTTCAAGCTCTTCGATTGGCGGCATATAGCCAATCACTCCATTGTAAATCAATGTCAAAAAGAGGGCTATCGTAAATCCTATACTCAAGAATATAATCCACAACCATTGCACGATGATGCGGTTGCGGCGGTATCGCTTGGAAGGTCGCTTGGTCGGCTCTTCGAAGTTGTATATGTCTTTTTGCTTATCCATCTTCTTAGATTTGTAGTTTGATAGGGCGTGTCACGATAATCCGGACTTTGTCTCTTTCGACTCTGCCGTAGGCACACACCATAGCATTCTGCAAATTTACAACTTATTTTTTGAAAAATAGAGTTATATCTCTTAAATTTTGTTAGCAACCCTACGAACTTCCCCCTTATTCCGCTCCACACCATATATATTAGAGCGCGTTCCTTAAATTTTTTGGGCCGTAGAGGTCGTAGCCTTGAGTCG
>JBJEKI010000044.1:0-17771 GCA_051878555.1 Lepagella sp.
GCATCGGTATTAGCGATGCGAAGACGGCCTTGCCCCACGAGGTGTCGGCTATCGGTAGCCTCGAACGAATATATGAACTCCGAGTCGTTGTCAGCGAGGCCATCGAGGTAAGCCTTGGTAAAAGTGATGTAGAGTTCATCGACAGCCACATCGCCGCCGCCGACTTGTGCGGCATCGACCGAAGAACGGCGCTCCACATTAATGCCGAGACCGGCGAGAGAAGTGATGGCGGTACCCTCGAGGATATTGAGACCTGAAGAGATGCCGGAGACATTGTCGGAAACGTTCATGATCACCGAGCTAAGACCGTAATATCCACGGATATAGACGTGAGTATCTGTAAAATTATTATCGACAGAGACTACCTGCTGATCGATATTGAAATCGACACCTCTCACAGCGGGAGCGGGGAATACTTCCACCTCCTCCTCGATGATCGGGATATCGGCGATGGTGATACGGATTAGGGCGCCACCCTCAGTGACGGTGGGTTCATCCTCAGTGATGGTCATGCAATACTCATGAGCACGTTGTACATTGGGGATAACACCCTCCTTGACAAATTTGTCGCCATTCCCTTCAGTTCCCTCAATCTTATAATTAAGGTCGCTATCAGCATTGGGCATCATGAAATAACCCTTGGCAGTAGGAATATTGTCGGCGTTAAACTCGAGCGAGCCCTTAGAGTGAGAGAAAGTCACCTTCATATCGGAGAGATTGACATTGAGCGAAGCGGGGTCGACCGATACGACTACATTGGCGATATTACAGTTGAGAGTAAGCGAATTTTGACCCTCGACCATAGAGAACTTCTGATAACCACGATAGAACTTCGAGTCGAACGAAGCAGAGACAGAGTCACCACTCCAAGCTTCGGCGACATAATCGCCGGTCTGGAGGCGGATTTGTTCAGGGATATTATCGAGGCCCTTATACTTACGGATTACGCCGCGAGAATTTTCGATATAGACGACACACTGCTCACGGAGTGTAGCGAGTTCGGGGTCGGAGACGGCGCGGGTATTGGTCTTCACGAGGTCACCACGGATCTCGGTGGTGATGGTCAGATTAGCTTCCGAGGCATCGCTGAAAGGGGCATCGAGCGAGCAAGAAGTAATCAAAGGAGCGACCGACATAGCGGCAGCTGTATAAGCGATAAATTTTAGAAACGACTTCATAATGCTGACGCTAATTAGTTAAACTTGATCTTGAGAGTCTTGACGGTAGTACCATTTGCATCGCTAACGGTGAGGATGAAATGGTGTTCATCGGGACCGAGGGCTTTGAGCAGATCCAAGAAGGGAGTAAGGTTGAAAGTGACATCATCTTGGCCTCCGACATTGACGGGGAACCCGAGATTAGCGAGAGGCTCAGCCATATCGGCGGGTGTATTTACGAGGTCGAGGTGGCTTGAGAGACCGACAACGGCGAGTTCCTCGGGAGAGAGAGAATTAGACTCGATATCGCAGACGAGTTCGGTGAAGCCACCTTCAGCGGAGCTCTTGATATGGAGAACGCAAGAAGAGAGGGAGTCACCATCGTTGACAGCGTCGAGATTGACGGGAGCATCAGCTTCGATGGTTGGAGCGGGATCGGGGGTAGGCACATCGCCGCCACCCTCAGTAGGACGCTCGCTGTCATCGAGGAGAGGATCCTCACCGAGCGAGACATTGCGAGTCACATCGATGACATTGACATCGGCATCGACGCTGACATCTGCAACCGTATCGCCGGTGGAGCTATCACCAGATCCGACATGGAGTTTGAACTTTATCTTATAATGATAACCCTTTTGGATATTATCGAGCGACTTAGTTTCGACAACTTGGCTGCCATCGACAGTGCCGTAGAAGACAGCTACGAGCGACACCTCATCGGTGTGCATAAAATAGCCTACCTTCTGCGCGTCAGCCTCAGCGAGTCCGAAATTCAGGGCAGAGCTGCTGCCGACCTTCACCTCGACGTAAGAATCGGGCGACATTTTTGCGCGGAGAGCGGAATCGAAATCGATGGAAACCTTCACATTCTCGAGATGGCACACGATAGGCTCGATATAACTGGTGATCTCGTAGGCTGTGACATCGAAAGCCTCAGAAGAACCGAGGAAATAGGGAGACTCCCATTCGGCTACACGATTTTCGCCGTAAGTAGCGGTGCAGGAATAAGAGCCTGCGGGGAGAGTGATAACCTCGGGCATATCGCCATAGCGATAAGAGGCAACAGGGACAGTCGAACCGACCTTATAGAAGATCACGTTGAAATCATCGACATTTGCATCGGCGGCACGAGTAGGGGCATTTTGGCGCACCAACTCATCAGCCTCGATACTGACAGCGAGAGCCGACTTAAGGATCTGGCCATCGCCATCGCTATCGCTATCGAAATCGAAAGGATGTTCGCTTGAACAAGCCGTAGAGAGCATCGCGGCAGCGACCAACGGCAGAATATATAAATTTTTCATAACAGTCATTGAAAAGTTAAAAGAAGGATTCAGAATCATTTACGGTTCACTCGAGCTTTGGCACCGGGGCGAGAAGCGACAGTCTTATGCGAAGTCGACTTCTTGGCTGTCACTTTGGGAGCAGCCGAAGCCGCGGAAGAGGCGGCATATCCGAGTTTGACATTATCGATGGTAAGCACCGAACCTATAGCCACGGCATGATAAGTATTAGGGTCAAGATCCCAATAATAGTTGGTATCCAAACGGACACCCGATTCGTAGAGTTCATCACCGGAGGGGATATATATCGAGGGATCTACACCTGACTGAGTAGACTTAAATCCGATCTGAATCTTGGCAGCCTTCTTGCCGAAGGGATAATTGCTGAGAGTAAGAGTGCGGGAAGTCATAGTAGATACAGAGGAGAGGAGGATAGTCTGTTCGGCGAGGACAGAACCGTCGGCAGCGAGCACCTTGATATAGGCCTCACCCTTCTCATTATTAAGTGGAGCGTAAGTATAATCGAAGCTCAGAGTCGAAGGACGCGAGTTCCAAGCTATTCCATCGGTGCGAGATGCGGAACCGGAGAAGGAATAAGAACCGAGGAATAGCTCACCTCGCGACTTGTTAAGTTCGCTCGGAGCATTTTGGCAATAATAATTAGTGCTCCAGAAGCTACCGGTCTTGGCGGGAGTAGTGCCATTATGGTGATAACCGACAGAGCGGATCACGACGCACCCATTTTCGGAATAAGTGGAAGGCACAACGAACCAAGTATTGATGTTGGCGGCTCCGGTGTAGCAAGTGAAAGAGTTAAGATTAGCCCAACTATCGGGAGTGGAACGAACGATGTTTGAACGGTTGTAATAATCGAAAGCGCCTACGCGATACTTACCACCCACCTGCACATTCGGGAGATTGATAGTCTCGGTGGCGGCGGCGAAATTGCCGTTGGTGACATCAGTTTCAGTCTCGGTGGTGAACTCGGGCACAGCCTTTTCGAACGCGCCGACCTTGGCTACGATTGAAGAATAAGTAGCAGTGGGAGAGAGACCGGAGATGGTGACGAGGCCTGTAGAGGCGTCGTGTGAGATATTAGCAGAAGGGATCTCCGATTCGCCGTTATAGAATCGGACATTTTCGAAGACATTCTTGGTGGTGGCATCATCTCCGGCAGAGAGGAGGAGGACTACCTTACGACTGAAAGCGTCGGGAGTAATGGTATACTCAGGAGCGTTAACAGCCACGGAAGTAGAGATGGTCTTGGTTCCGAGCGATCCAACCACGTCGATGGCGCTACCTGTCTGGGGCTGGAGATCCAATACATATTTGAGGGCATACGCACCGTCTGAAGGAGTATTGGTGACATCGGTGATGCTCTTGATGGTAGCGTCGATCATACGATTGTTGGCATCAGGCACCTTGAAAGATATATTATCCTTGATGGTCAGCGTATTTGTGTTGACAATCACGGCAACCTCATTAGCCATAAAATCGATGGCGGGAGCCTCAGCAAAAGAGATCAGCACTTCAGTGACATTGATATTAAGTTTGAGAGGCTCGGAAGTACGAGTCATTGCATCGACAGCCTGCACCTCGACGGTATAAGACCCGGCGGGGAGATGCTCGAAGAACTTGGTTATATTAACGACACCGAGTTTATCGGCATTACGGAAGAAACCGGAGCATACCATACCATCATTGGCGAGTTGTTGCTGCGTAAGGTCGGAGGCGTTAACGAGCTCGACGCGGCTACCGAAAGAGGGAGAGAAGCCATTGTTGGCGACCACATTGACAGTAGTAGACTTCAGTCCGCCGTAAGCGAAGATATGGAACTCGGTGGGAGTAGACTGAGTAGAATACTCAAACGACTCGACAGTACCATCAGCTTCGAATCCTTTAGGAGAAAGAGTGGGAGCCGGGGCATTGAATAGTTCATCGCCCAGAGATACGCTCACGGTTTCATTGACGACATCATCGTCGAATTGGACATCGAGGGCGAGATTGCCGGAAGTTCCATCGACACCGATAGTCACTACATAATGGTGGCGCGCCTGTGCAGTAAAAGACGCGGGCTGGATAGTAACCTGCTTACCCTCGGTGTTGGTAAGAGTAAGATTGATTTTAATTTCGGAAGGAGCGACATAAGCGGGACGTTCTTCATTTTGGGAGAATACGACCCAATCATGGCCTTCAGATTGGACAGCAGCGCTATGTGAGGGGAAATTCTCTACAAAAGCGGGAGTGTATCGAATAGAAACCATCGCATTGGCAAGAGTAGCGACTACTTGAGCCTCAGCGAGAGCACCTGGCGATACGTGAACATCGGTAGAGCCCTTATAATAAGGATTTTGGAAGCCCTCGGTATCGATATCGCCGTAGGTGGCGGTGAGGGTATAATCGCCGATGGGGAAAGCATCCTCACGGTTGAAAGCCTCGACGCTCGACCAAGAGCGAGAGAACGAACCATCAGCTTTGACAAGATTGACGGCGAAGAAATCGCCTGAAGGGACAACAGGGCTCACCGAATCATCGGCACGCGTTTGGCGCATAACCCGAGGATCGGATGAGAAATTCAGATTGATGCCACCGGTGGTGCTTGAGTCGGCCCAGGGAGCCTCATCGCTACAAGAAGCGAGGCCGAGGAGGGCAAACAGCGCACCAACGAGAGTGCAATTACAAATTTTTCTCATTATAATAGATGTTTTGTTGATATTACAAAATATGTTAAAAGCGATTGAAATCATTAAACCCCAAGAGTTAGAAACAATCTAAAGATAGGTCGTCGAAAAAGCTAAGAAAGCTAAATAGGCGAAACAGGCATTAATACAATAATGTCCAACCTAACCGGCTACAAAGTTATAATAATAAAAACTTTGGTGCAAATAAAGCGGCTAAAACGCATCACAATTACGCCAAATAAACCAAAATAATAATATGAAAAAGGTTACAAAAAGAGTATTAGTGGCAATTTTGACCATAATTGGTATCAATTCAGCCAATGCGCAAAGTCTATCAGATTTCTTCAGTGGAGACCTTGGAGGCACGTTAGGGAACATCATCGAAGGAGTGTTCACGAGTTCGAACATAGACATCGCCGACTTAGAGGGAGAATGGACCATCACGGGTCCGGCAGTATGCTTCAAGAGCGATGATTTTTTGAAAAATGCGGGAGGTCTGGCAGTAGCGTCAGCGATTGAGACCAAGATGTCACCCTACTACACTAAATATGGACTGACAGGGGCAAAATTGGTAATAGACGCCGAGGGTAACTACACCTTGCAGATTAAGAACAAATATAACATCTCCGGCACGATCACGAAATCAGAGGAAGCAGCGCAAGGCACGTTTGATTTCAACTTCGGGCTGTTAGGAAGAAAAGTGACCTCACTCACCACCTACGTACAGAAGACCTCACAGACGATGGACATCATGTTCGATGCCTCGAAATTCAAGACCATAATCTCAGCGATAGCCAACATCAGCGGGATGAGTCTTGCCAAGACAATCAGCAGTCTATTGAATCAATATGAGGGTCTCTGCATCGGCTTTAAGCTGACCGGCGGCTCGACCCAGAGCACCAACAGCGGTGTAGGAGGCTTGCTCAACGGTATTTTGGGAGGAGGCAACTCCGGTAGCAATAGCGGCACGAGCACTACCGGCACATCCAACTCCGGCACAAGCAATAGCAGCACCACCGGCACAAGCAACTCCGGCACGACCGGCAGTGGCTTGGGGGGCTTCTTGAACGGCATCTTCGGAGGAGGCAACTCCGGTAGCAATAGCGGCACGAGCACTACAGGTACATCCAACTCCGGCACAAGCAATAGCAGCACCACCGGCACAGGAAGTTCGAACAGTAGCAATACCGGCACAAACAACTCCGGCACGAGCGGCAGCGGCTTGGATCTATTGAAAGGCTTGCTGAATGGCGGCAACGGCACAAAGCAATAGACCTATCGTAAAAATATAACAAAACCCCGAGGATCAGACGTCTTCGGGGTTTTGCTATGTAAAAGGTAGGAGCTATCGGTCGATTAGAGAGAAGAGAGGCGAGCGATGTACTTACCAAGGATATCGAACTCGAGGTTAACGATTGAACCGGGGCGGATATTATGGAAATTGGTATTAAGGTAAGTATACGGGATGATGGCGACGGAGAATCTGCCGATGAGCAAATCGGGGTCCTCGGGAGCGGGGGCGGAAGAGGGGTTGCAGACGGTAAGAGAGACGCCATTGACCGTAACAGAACCCTTATCGACGGTGAAATAGCCGCGTCGGGCGAGGTCACGCTTCACTTGATACTCAAAAGTAAAGATCCAACTACCGTCAGCCTCGACGAGGTCGACACACTTGGCAGTCTGATCGACATGCCCCTGAACGATATGGCCATCGAGACGTCCATCGATGCGCATGCTGCGTTCGACATTCACCTCATCGCCGACCTTAAGAGATCCGAGATTGGAACGGTCGAGCGTTTCGCGGATAGCAGTAACGGTATAAGAGCCATCCTTAGGGAGACTGACCACAGTAAGGCAGACTCCATTATGAGAGACACTCTGATCGATAGAGAGCTCATCGACAAACGAACAAGCGAGCGAGATATCGAGATTATCCTCCACTCTATTGAGGGCGACTACACGCGCCGACTCTTCAACAATGCCTGAAAACATAATAAACGATAAAAAATTAGATAAAGGAAAAAGGCTAAAACTATCCACTCCGAAAAAATGGAGCGATAAAAATAGCGAAAGAGTATGCAAAATTAGAAAAAAATTAGTAAATTTACCATCTTGAAGAGATATAACGCCATAAAAGGATAGTTATAACACCATAAAAGCTCAAAAAAGTGAACGCGATCAGACTACCAAAATCGTTGCAAACCGGGATCGAGTCGTCAATAGTCGACTCGCGTCAGATCACCATCATCGGGGGCAACGGGGCGGGAAAGACCCGCTTTATGGAAGAGATGGTGGAGGAATGTGGAGAGAAGGCCTACTGTCTGAGTGCCATCTCGGCATTTTATGCAGAGCGAGAAGAATCGATGCGCCCCAACTCGATCGATGCACAATACAGGCAGGCGGTGAAGCAACGGAGCTACATGCGAACCGATGCTGTGAGCGAGCTTGACAAGATCGTCTACATGCTCTTTGCCGACGAATTGGACAACCTCTTGCGGTTGAAGATGGATTTGGTAAAGAGTGGCGGGAAGAACGTCAAAGTGAAGCGGTCGAAATTCGATGTGATCAAGCGACACTGGGAGCGGATTTTCCCCAACAATCGTATCACACGCGAGGGGGGCACATTGAGGTTTGCCACCGGCAGCGGCGGCGACCTGATCTCGACTCTTAAGTTGAGTCAAGGAGAGAAGGCGGTGTTATATTATCTTGGAGCGACACTCTTTGCGCCGTCGGATGCCGTAATCTTCATCGACTCCCCTACCCTATTCGTACACCCCTCGATCATCGGGACACTTTGGAACTCGATAGAGGAATTGCGACGAGACTGCACCTTCGTCTACAACTCGGTAGATGAAGACTTCATCATCACCCGCACGAGCAACAAATGCATCTGGGTGAAGCGCTACGACTCCGAGCAGCATGCCTGGGACTATGAGGTGTTGAGTTCGGGGACACTTGCCGAAGACATCATGGTGAAGCTTGCCGGAAGTCGACGGCCGGTATTATTCATCGAGGGGGATGCCGAGCACTCAATCGACAAGCGGCTCTACAGTTTGGTTTTTCCGGAGATGACAGTAAGGCCAGTAGGGTCGTGTGACAAGGTGATCGAGACGACTCGTTCCTTCAACGATCAGCAGGCGATGCACCATCTCCACAGTTATGGGATAGTGGATCGTGATCGGCGCACGGATAAAGAGGTGGCATATCTGAGGAGGAAGCAGATTATGGTGCCTGAAGTAGCAGAGATCGAGAACATCTTTCTGATGACCGGAGTGATCAAGTTGATGGCACGCAGGAAGGGGAAAGATGGCAATCGGATAGCTGAGCAGGTGCAGCGGAGTGTAATCAAGATGTTCCGTAAGCAGGCTGACGAGCAGGCATTGCAGCATACACGCCACAAGATGAAGCGCGACGTAGAGTGCAAGATCGACGGCAGGTTCAGGTGTATCACCGCCTTGGAGACCCATGTGCGAGAACTTGAAGCACGCTTGAAGCCCCGTATGCACTACAACAGGCTTCGAGAGAGTTTTGCGGTGATGATTCGCGACAATGACTACGACAGCATCTTGAAAGTGTTCAATCACAAGCCGATGCTACCCGAATCGGAGGTGAGCACCCTATTGGGGTTTGCCAACAAAGATGAATATATCCGGGGAGTGATGGGAGTGCTGAAGAGGCAAGATGAAGATGCGGAGACACTGCGGCATCTTATCAGAGACTGTCTGAAATGGGACGAAGTTTCCAATCCGACTCGGAGAGAAGACACCGAGTCGAAGGCACTTGAAGGGAACGACACGAACGGGAATATACCCGACGACAAATAATAAGGATAAAAATTTTAAGGTATAACGATAATAATAACCTACTAACATAATGGAAAAGAAATTAGCAATACTGCGCAATGATCCCTGGTTGGAACCATACTCCGGGGCTATCGAAGGTCGGCATCAGGATGTGGTGCGCAAACTTGAAGAACTGACATCGGGCACCGATGGGAGTCTGACGAAATTTGCCAATGCCTACAACTACTTCGGGTTGCATGGCGATGGCAAAGGGAAATGGGTATTCAGGGAATATGCACCGAACGCCGTGAAGATCTACTTGACCGGGACCTTCACGGGCTGGCAAGATGACGAGCGCTATGCGTTGAAGCGGATAGATAATGGCAACTGGGAGGGAGAATTTCCGGCAGAGAGCATGAAGCATGGCGACCTCTACAAGTTGCATATATATTGGCAAGGGGGAGATGGGGAGCGTCTTCCGGCATACGCTCGCCGCGTGGTGCAAGATGAAGAGACGAAGATCTTCAGCGCCGAGGTTTATGCCCCTGAGATTCCCTATCAATTCAAGGTAAAGAACTTCAAGCCGGAGACCAAGCCACTGATGATCTACGAGGCACATATCGGCATGTCACAAGACAAAGAGGGGCTCGGCACCTACGAAGAGTTCCGCACCAACGTGTTGCCACGCATCATCAAAGATGGCTACAACGCGATCCAGCTGATGGCGATCCAGGAGCATCCCTACTATGGGTCGTTCGGCTATCATGTGAGCAACTTCTATGCCGCCTCATCACGATTCGGCACACCCGACGAGTTAAAGCATCTCATCGACGATGCTCACAAAGCGGGGGTGGCAGTGATCATGGATATCGTCCACTCACACGCCGTAAAGAATGAGTTGGAAGGGCTGGGGCACTTCGACGGGTCATACGATCTCTACTTCTATGGCGACTCACGACGCGAACATCCGGCATGGGACTCCCTCTGCTTCGACTATGGCAAGAACAGCGTATTGCACTTCTTGCTGTCGAACTGCAAATTCTGGCTTGAGGAATATCACTTCGATGGCTTCCGCTTCGATGGAGTGACCTCAATGCTCTACTACAACCATGGACTGGGCAAAGCCTTCGGGGGCTATGGCGACTACTACGATGGCAACGAAGATGTGAATGCATTGGTCTATCTGACCTTGGCGAACCTTCTGATCCATGAGGTGAATCCTCGCGCCATCACGATAGCCGAAGAGATGAGCGGCATGCCTGGCTTGGCATCAAAATTTGAGGATGGCGGTATGGGCTTCGACTATCGTTTGGCGATGGGTATCCCCGACTACTGGATTAAGATGATCAAAGAGAAGAAAGATGAAGACTGGCATCCGACCTCGATCTTCTGGGAGCTTACCAACCGCCGAGCTGACGAGAAGACGGTAAGTTACTGCGAGAGTCACGACCAGGCACTTGTGGGCGACAAGACGATTATCTTCCGACTGATAGACAAAGAGATGTACTGGCACATGGGAGTCGAAGATGGCAATGGCGTGGTGGAACGCGGCATGGCTTTGCACAAGATGATCCGCTTGGTAACCATGGCATCGATCAATGGAGGTTACCTGAACTTTATGGGCAATGAATGGGGACATCCGGAATGGATTGACTTCCCGCGTGAGGGTAACGGCTGGAGCTACAAATATGCCCGTCGGCAGTGGGATCTCGTGGATCGTGAGGACTTGAAATTCAAATACTTGAACAAATTTGACAACGATATGATTTCCCTCGCCACCGGGGTATATAACTTCCAAGACCTTCCGGTGGATAAGCTGTGGGAGAAAGATGACGACCAGGTTTTGGCATTCCGCAGAGGAGACCTGATCTTCGTGTTCAACTGGAGTCCGACCCGCTCCTTCCCTGGCTATGGGTTCTTGGCACCAGCCGGAGAATATGAGGTAGTGCTCAATAGCGACTCGCCGGAATATGGAGGACATGGTTTCAACGACGACAGTGTGCATCACTTCACGCAGCCGGATCCCCTCTATTCCCCATCGGGCAAGGGATGGCTTAAGATGTATCTGCCGGCACGTTCGGCGCAGGTGCTTCGAGTGGTAAAGTCGAAACCGGAGAGCGGAGTCAAGAAAGAGGCAAAAGCCACAACAACCAAGAAGTCGGCATCTGCCAAGAAAGAGCCGTCGGCTAAGGAGGTGACCAAGGCTACAACGGCTAAGAAAACCGTAACGGCTAAGAATAGTCGTACGAAAAAAGAAGAGAAATGAAAAAGATCATAGTAGCAATCGATGGATACTCATCGTCGGGCAAATCGACGATGGCACGCGAGCTTGCGAAGAAGGTAGGCTATATCTATGTAGACTCCGGAGCGATGTATCGCGCGGTGACACTTTATGCCTTAGAGCATGATATGATAGTAGATGGAGAGGTGGATCGAGATCGGCTCAACGCCGCCTTGGAAGACATCCATATCGGCTTTATGCCCAAAGGTGAGGATGGAGTTCAGCACACGATTCTGAATGGGCGGGATGTCGAAGAGGGGATCCGCGGCATGCGCGTAAGTGAAGTAGTGAGCAAGGTGGCAGAGATAGCCGAAGTACGCGAGCACTTGGTAAGGCTACAGCAGTCATTTGGAGAAGAGAAGGGAATAGTGATGGATGGTCGCGACATCGGGACCACGGTATTCCCCGGCGCAGAGATGAAAGTCTTCGTGGAGGCCTCGGCGGAGGTTCGAGCGGAGCGCCGGCTCAAAGAGCTTAAAGAAAAGGGAGTATCGGTGAACTACGAAGAAGTGCTGAACAACATCAAGACACGCGATCAGATCGACACGACCAGAGCAGTGTCGCCCCTCTGCAAGGCTGCGGATGCACATGTTCTCGACAACGATAGGCTGAGTCGTCAAGAGCAGATGGCATGGCTGATCAATCTGTTTCATGTAATATCCAACGAATGAAAATAGAAGCAGGGAAAGGGCCCGGATCGGATAAAGATTCGGGCATTCCCATCATAGAGATCGACAGCAACTCGGGCTTCTGCTTTGGAGTGGTGACAGCCATCGCGAAGGCAGAGGCGGAGCTTGCGAAGAGTGGCACATTGGCATGTCTTGGCGACATTGTGCACAATGCCTCGGAAGTGGAACGACTGAGGCTCAGGGGTTTGCATACCATCACCCATAAAGACTTGAACGAACTGCATGGGAGCACGGTGTTGCTGCGAGCACATGGAGAGCCCCCCTCGACCTACAAGAAATTGGAAGCGAATCGCAATCGGGTGATCGATGCGACGTGTCCGGTGGTGTTGCAGCTTCAGAAGCGGATAAAAGAGGCCTACGATAATGCTCGCACCAGGATGGCAGCGGGAGAGATCACCGAAATGCCCTTGATCTTGATCTATGGCAAGCAGGGGCATGCGGAGGTGAATGGTCTGGTTGGACAGACGGAGGGCAACGCAGTAGTGATCCAGGATGTGACGGCACTCGACACATTGGACTTGGAGCGCGACATCCTGCTCTACTCACAGACCACAAAGAGCATCGATGGTTTTCGCCACATAGTCAACGAGATAAAGCAGCGAAAGCATCGAGGCAGTTTTGAATATTTCGACACAATCTGCCGCCAGGTGGCTACGCGTTCGGAGAAGATCAAGGAATTTGCGGCGAACCATGACACGATCATCTTCGTGAGTGGAGCGAAGAGTTCGAATGGCAAAGTACTCTTGGAGGAATGTATCAAAGTGAATCCGAGCACACGTCTTGTGACCGACAGCAGCGACCTTCGTCAGGAATGGCTTGTCGGAGCAAAGAAGATCGGCATCTGCGGAGCGACCTCGACGCCGGCATGGCTGATGAAAGAGGTGGCGGAAAGGGTGTCGGAGTTAGGAATAAATAAAAAATAAAATGGGAATAGATGCTATCGATGAGAGATATATGAGGATGGCGCTTGCTGAGGCAACGGAGGCAGGCGAATCGGGGGAGGTTCCAATAGGAGCAGTGATAGTGAGCAAGGGGAGAGTGATTGGGCGGGGACATAACCTGACCGAGCGTCTTCACGACGTGACGGCACATGCCGAGATGATGGCTCTAACGGCAGCCTGCAACACTTTGGGAGGGAAATATCTGCCGGAGTGTACGATCTATGTCACTGTGGAGCCATGCGCCATGTGTGCCGGGGCGTTGGGATGGAGTCATATCGGGCGAATCGTCTATGGGGCATCAGACCCTAAGCGAGGATATTTCAGCCATACTATGGCACGCAACTCGGTGTTGCATCCCCGCACGATAGTGGAATCGGGAGTGCTCGAAGAGGAATGTCAAGAGATAGTGACCGAATTTTTCAAACGTCGTAGAAGATGATGAGTTCAAGGAGTAAAGTCAAAGCATGGATTGAGGCGATGCGA
Organism: Lepagella sp.; assembly: GCA_051878555.1. Classification (GTDB taxonomy): domain Bacteria; phylum Bacteroidota; class Bacteroidia; order Bacteroidales; family Muribaculaceae; genus Lepagella. Next base: position 13,298 of record JBJEKI010000044.1, read on the forward strand.
TTGCATACGTTGCCGGTGTCGGTGGCGGGAGTAGTGACTTCGGCGGGCTGTGCTGCATATTATGATGGATTTAACATAGTTCCCTTCACGATATGCATGCTGTTCGCGATCGGAGCACAGATTGTATCTAACTTTGCCAACGAATATTTCGACTATTGCAATGGATTGGATCGCAAAGGGAGAGAAGGCTTCCGGCGAGGCGTCACTGAGGGTGATATCACACCCGGGGCAATGTGTAATGCCACCTTTATATTATTGGGAGTGGTGTGTGCATTGGGATGCAGTCTGATAGCATGGGGAGGCTGGTGGCTACTTCCGGTTGGAGTGGCGATAGCCCTCTTTGCATTAGGGTATTCCGCCGGGCCATATCCCTTGTCACACCATGGACTCGGGGAGGTGGCAGTGGTGATCTTCTTCGGGATAGTTCCGGTGACCCTATCGACCTACGTACAGAATCATGAGGCAGGTTTCTCGGCGCTGACATTATGGCTGTCGGTAGCAGTCGGGCTGATGGGAGCCAACGTGCTGGTGGTGAACAATTACCGCGATCGTGAAGATGATCTGAAGGCAGGGAAGAAGACGCTCGCCGTGAGATGGGGAGCGAAGGCTATGGAGAGACTCTATCTTGCCAACGGCATCTTGGCAGCAGTCTGCATTATGGCCGCTACCCTATTGACAGTCAACAAATTCTGGCAGATCGGCATCTTGATATATGTAAATTTTCACTATCTGACATGGCAGCGTATGAAGCAATCGGAAGGCTCTGAGCTAAATCCTATTTTGGGCAAGACGGCGATGCTGATGCTCGGGATGTCGGTATGGGTACTGATGGCACTTATCATCAAGTAGCCGGAGCATGCGCCACAATAATAAACAGGAATAGCAATAAAACTGAAGAATAATGGCAGAACAGCAATATAACAGACGCCCTAAGACGCAACCTAAGATAGAGGATGCGATGGGTAAGTTACCGCCTCATGACACGGACTTGGAGGAGGTGGTGCTCGGAGCGTTGATGCTCGAGAAGGATGCCTACATGAATGTAGCCGACATCTTGACCCCCGACTCCTTCTACGATCCACGCAATGCGAAGATCTATGAAGCGATAAGCACGTTAGGCTTCAATCAGCGTCCGATCGATATGATGACGGTGACAGAGCAGCTTCGCGCAAATGGCACCTTGGAAGATGTGGGAGGAGCTGTGCATATCACAGAGTTGACCTCGCGCGTCTACTCGGCGGCAAATGTGGAATACCATGCCAAGATAGTGTCGCAGAAATTTCTGGCACGGCGACTTATCTCCTTTGCGTCGAGCATCGAGACGGCAGCCTTCGACGAGAGCAACGACGTGGATGATCTTCTGCAAGAGGCAGAGGGAAAGCTCTTTGATATCTCGCAGACCCACTTGAAGCGCGAAGTAACGCAGATAGACCCGGTGCTTAATTTGGCAATCGAGCAGATACAGACGGCAGCGAACACTACTACCGGTCTGTCGGGTTTGAAGACAGGATATGACGAATTAGACCACATGACATCGGGCTGGCAGAACTCCGACTTAATCATCGTGGCGGCACGTCCGGCGATGGGTAAGACGGCCTTTGTGCTGTCGATGGCGAAGAATATGGCGATCGACTACAGCATACCTGTGGCAATCTTTACTCTTGAGATGGCTAATGTTCAGTTGGTGAAGCGCTTGATCAGTAATATCGCCAACCTTGAGGGTGAGAAGATCAAGAGTGGTCAGCTGAGCGACGAAGAATGGGATCGACTCAACAGCCGGGTAGCGACGATGTATTCGGCACCCTTATATCTTGACGAGACACCGGGACTATCAATCACGGAACTTCGCACCAAGGCGCGGCGACTTGTGCGTGAACATGGAGTGAAGATCATCATGATCGACTACTTGCAGCTGATGAATGCCACCGGGATGAAACTTGGGAGCCGCGAGCAGGAGGTGTCGACGATCTCGCGATCGCTCAAGGCGTTGGCCAAAGAGCTCAACATCCCGATTATCGCCTTGTCGCAGTTGAACCGAAGTACGGAGACCCGCGAAGATAAGCGTCCTGTGCTCTCCGACCTTCGAGAATCGGGAGCCATCGAGCAGGATGCCGATATCGTCTGCTTCATCCACCGTCCGGAGTATTATACCCGGAGTTCGGAAGATGCCAATGGCAACGACATCCGGGGTCTCGCCGAACTGATAGTAGCGAAGCATCGTAGCGGTGCGGTGGGAGATGTAAAATTGCGATTTGTCAAACGCTTTGCCCGCTTTGAGAACTGGGATGAAGATAAGGATAAGATCAATGCAGCGCTGGGTGGCGTGGAGACACGACGCGAAGAATCGCGCATGAACCGAGAGAATGGCAGCAACTTCAATCTGAGCAGCATGGCAGCCGGAGGGTCGGCAGGGGGAACAAATCCCGACATTATGCCGGGTCCTGGAGAAGAAGATGTGCCATTTTAAGGCGATACTATCTAATACAAGAAGAGAGCGTGATCACTTTCGATCATGCTCTTTTATTTATCTCTTGGGGATAGCTCCTTATATTATAGTGGAGGAATCGGCGTATGAATAATATCCGGAGGCGGTGACTATGATATGGTCGAGAAAACGGAGGTCTACCGGCTTGCAGGCATCACGGAAAGCGGCAGTGATGTTATCGTCCATACCGGAAGGACGAGGATTGCCCGAGGGGTGGTTGTGACAGAGAATCACCCCTTCCGCCTGATGAATCAGCGCCTGACGGATGATTTTCTTTTTGTCGAAGAGAGTGGCAGTAGATCCGCCTGTGGTGGAACGGAACTTGCCGATGACATGGTTGGAGCGATTGAGGAAGACCGCCCACATCTCCTCGTGGGGGAGATTGCCCATGATCGGGCGCACCAACTTATAGATAGACAGCGAAGACTTGACCTGCTTGCGAGCGTTGAAATCTTCATCATTATAACGTCTTACGATCTCCATAACGGCTTCGATCTGCAAAGCTTTGGTTTCGCCGATGCCACGGATCTTGACAAGTTCTTTATGAGTAAGTCGCTCGATATTAAGGAAGAGATTTTCATTTCTCTTCATAAAATCCTGACAGAGAGAAGTGATGGGATAGCCGACGGCTCCGGATCGAAGTATCAGCGCGAGAAGTTCGGCATTAGTTAGAGAGGCTATGCCGAAATTGATGGCACGTTCACGAGGCTGAGAGTCGGGTGCCATATCCTTGACGGTAATCCCCGGAGTGGAAGTTGTTTTGGGATCGACTTCGGAGAAATCGGGCACATCGTCGAAAGTGATATCATTCTCTTCGCTCATATCAATCGGAGTAATAGGTCAGTATGGTTAGAGATTTTCGTTCTTTCCTTTGCGGATCTCGATTTCGCGGTTGATATCACGCCCCTTACCGAGTATAATTTTGTTGAAATATGCGGAGATAAAGCCTGTGCCATAACCGAGGAGTTGAACCATAGAGGCAACGACAGCGATGGAAGCCACCTTCAGGTTGCGTTCGCTGAAGAGGGCTGAGATGAATAGGGCTACAATATATAAGAGGAGAGGGAGAAGCGCCCAAATGCAGAAGATGGAAGAGATGAGGATGAAAGCCACGCCGATGGTAAAAATGGCGGGAAGCCAATGCACGAGTTTCATCGACCCGGGATAGAGGAGCTGGAGAGTGATGCGCGACATTCCGAAGACATGGACCTGACGCCAGAACTTGGAGAGATTGCCTCGACGCTTATGGTAAACGAACACGGAAGGGTAAAGCGAGATTTTAAAACCGGCAAGTCGAATCCGAGTAGACATATCAATATCCTCGCTAAACATTTCGCGGAAACCGCCGACCTTGTCATAGACTTGTCGGGAGAATCCCATATTGAAAGTACGGGGAGTGAACTTTTCCATTGAGACTTTACCTCCGCGGATACCGCCGGTGGTAAGGAAGGCAGTCATAGCGAAATTGATAGCCTTCTGGGTGGTGGTAAAAGAATCGTGAGCGGCATCGGGGCCACCGAAGCAATCGACGGGATTTAGTGTGAGTTCACGACGAAGAGAAGCGATGTAATCTGGGGGTAAAATGCAGTCAGAGTCGACGAAGATAAAGAAATCTCCGTCGGCTCTGTCTAAGCCATAATTACGGGCGATGCTACGCCCTTCGTTAGATTTTCTGAAATATTTAAGATTCAATCCCTCGTGGCCATGGGGAGCGAGCGACCCGTCGGGGAGAGTATCGGCATCGAGGCATGGGATGGTAGATCCATCTTCGACGATGACGATCTGGAACCCCGTGTCGGATTGCGCATCGAGACTTGCGAGCAAGTCAGCCACCTCATCGGGACGGTTATAGACCGGAACAATAATAGAGAAGAGAATATGATCTTTGTAAGTCATGATAAGGGAGGGTAAGAATCGGGGTATTTCGAGGGGGATTAAGAGCGCGTTCCTTAAATTTTTGGGGCCGTAGGGGTCGTAGCCTTGAGTCGA
>JBJEKI010000045.1:0-3105 GCA_051878555.1 Lepagella sp.
TCGACTCAAGGCTACGACCTCTACGACCCAAAAAATTTAAGGAACGCGCTCTAAGATTTACCAAACGAGTCCTTATTGATTTCCCGTAATTCTTTTTAACCATTATTCTAATGCTATTTCTAAATATTTCTTTAGGGTGGTCCACACGCGTAACTGCTTGGCATATTCTGCCAAAAGACTAAGATTGCGATCTTCTTTCCTTAGATAAGTTCTTACGATTTCCGCAGACATATCTACCCCTATCTTGTTGCGATATTTTACTGCATCACATACACTTCTCTCAAGATTGGTGATGTATACCGTATGCCCTGAAATTTTTTCCTTTACTATCCCTAATGTTAGATTCCCTTCTTCCCAATAGTAGAGTGTAATGGGTAGAGTGGGGGGGATTACGATTTTTCGTTTTCGCTCTATCGCGACACAATATGATGGGGGGATGGTAGTTGTCAGATTGTAGTGACTCCAAGCATTGTATAGACATACAACTCCCCTTGGCACAATCCTTTCTATGTCTAGCATTGTGTCAAGCATCGATTCCGGCAATGCGTATACCCCGGAGCGTATTTTAGCCAATTTGCCACTTTGAGATGCTCTATGTATGCGTCGGTATTCCGCTTCATTAGCCATCTCTCTCCTTGTGATGATGCCACCAAGTGACTCTATCTTTTCCCTGATTCTTTCCATTTCTATCTGTTGTTTGCGCAAAGATACAAATTTTTTATGAAAAACGTCAGAAATCTACGGCTTATTTTTACTTTTGCCGTAGTTTTCTGACGCTTGGGCTTAGCGGTCTTGGCCTTTATCAGGCCTAAACTATATTTCGATTATTTGGATTCGGCAGGCTTTTCAGCTTTGTCTGCTGTCGGCTTGCCAGCTGCTTCTGCTGCCGGCTTGGCTCCTGATTTCAGGTGCTTGTCGAGGAAGCGGAAGAAGGTGCGCTGCCATAAGATTGCATTCTGCGGCTTCAATACCCAGTGATTCTCATCGGGGAAGACAAGCATCTCTGCATCCAATCCATGCATCTTAGCTGCGTTGAACGCCATCATGCCTTGCGACGCCAAGATGCGATAGTCTAACTCACCGACTGTGATCAGCATCGGTGCCTCCCAACGATCCACGTAGCGGTGGGGGGAGTTGGCGTAGGTGCGCTGTGCCACGGCATTCTCTTTATCCCAATAGGGACCGCCAAGATCGAAGTCGGCAAACCACATCTCTTCCGTCTCAAGATACTGAGCCTCCACGTTGAAGATGCCGGCATGTGCGATAAGGGCTGCATAGCGACCATCATTATGTCCTGCCAACCAATATACCGAGAAGCCTCCATAGCTGGCGCCGATGGCCCCTACATGATCGGCATCTACATAGGGACGCGATTTGATATAGTCGGTGGCAGCATAGTAGTCTTGCATGTTCTGACCACCATAGTCGCCCGAAATCTGACGATTCCATTCCGTGCCGAAACCGGGCACTCCATGACGGTTGGGTGCTATCACGATATAGCCGTTGGCTGCCATGATCATAAAGTTCCAACGATAGCTCCAGAACTGGCTCACTGCCTGCTGTGGCCCACCTTGACAGTAGAGGATCGCCGGATATTTCTTGTTAGGATCGAAGTCGGGGGGAAGGATCTCCCAACAGGTCATCTCCTTGCCATCGGTGGTCGGCACGATCACCTTCTTCACTTCGCCAAGCTTCAACTGGTCGAGTAGCTCCTTATTGGCTGTGGTGAGCTGCTTGACACCCTGCTTATTGACGGCATATACCTCGTTGGGCTCACGCATAGAGTGGCGCAAGGTGATGGCATTATCATTGTCGACAGGAGTGACTGTGGCATAGTCATATTGCCCGGCAGCGATGGTGTCGATACGACAGTCGTTGACATCGATCGTAAACACCGGCTCTGTGCCTTGGTAATATCCGGTGAACCATATCTTCTTGCCATCCTGGCTCCAAGCGAGATTCTCAGGCCAATAATCCCAGTTCTCGGTGAGATCGCGGCTCTGACGTGTCGACATATCCATCACCATCAGTCGCTTCTTGTCGCTCTCATACTTGGCGGTGGGCATCGACAGCCATGCCAAGCTCTTGCCGTCGGGTGAGAACACCGGGTCGGTGTCGTAGCCGGGGAATCCTTCGCCGGTGAGCTGCTCGGTCTTGCCGCTTGCCAAGTCATAGAGATAGAGGTTGGAGTCGGTGGAGAATACATAGTCTTGTCCCTTCAGCTTGCGGCTCACATATACCAACTGCTTGCTGTCTGGACTCCAGGCAAATGACTCGGCGCCGCCGAAGGGGCGCATCGGACATTCGTAGGGCTCGTCGGCCATGATATCCTTGCCTTCTTTCACCTTACTGCCTTCGATCTCTGCCAAGAAGGGGTGCGGGATCTTGCTTACCCATTCATCCCAGTGCTTGTAGCCGAGGTCGTCGATCACCTTTCCCGTAGTCTTCGGAAGATCTTTGTAGAGCTCTTCATCAGGCTTGTGGAAGTCGTCGATGGCTGAGGAGTAGATCACATGCTTCCCGTCGGGGCTGATCTTGAAGCTCTCGATGCCGCGAGCCTCGGAACTCATCTTTTGCTCGCCACTGCCGTCGGGCTTGATGCTGTAGATCTGCATCGTCTCGCTCTCCTTATCCATACGAAGGAAGGCGATGCGCTCTCCATTATCGATCCATTGCAGATTCGATTCGGAGCCCGCCGTCTTGGTGAGGCGCTTCATTTCGCCACCCTCGGCTGAAATCAGATAGATCTCGGCATTCCCCTTGTTCTCAGCGATGTCTTCATAGCTCATGGTCAGAGCTATCTGCTTGCCGTCGGGCGAGGGCACCGCCTCTGTGATGCGTCCGAAGGCCTCCAGCACTTCAGGTGTCAGCATGCCATTCTCAACCTTTACTTCAGGCTTTTCGATGATTTTCTCTTGTTCGCCCGTCCCGGAGCATCCGCTCAAGACCATGGGCATCAACATTGCACACATTGTCAGATTTGTCTTGTTCATAATCTCGTCGTGTTTTTTTAATGATATTATTTTTTATGATTAGAGTTTTTATTTCTATTAAATCGGGTTCCCCTCGCCTCTTGCCTATTCCCATTATGCCCTTTCCTCTCCG
>JBJEKI010000045.1:3205-17723 GCA_051878555.1 Lepagella sp.
CTCTCCACTCTCCGCTCTCCACTCCATTGGACTTCCTCTCCGCTCTCCACTCTCCGCTCTCCACTCCATTGGACTTCCTCTCCGCTCTCCACTCTCCACTCTCCACTCTATGGCCATAGAGGGCTTCCACCAGATCGGGACGACGCATTTTTCTTAACTCGGCGATGATCTCTGCGCGGCTCTCCGGCTTCCACCAAAAGAAGAATTGACGCTGTGCCAATTTCTCCCGCTCTCCGCGCGCGGTATACATCTTCTCTCCGGTGTAGGGATGATAGCCGGTGTAGTAAATCTCCGTAGCGACCGTCATTGGGGTTGGTGTAAAATCTTGCACTTGTTCGAGCTGAAAGTTCAGTCCCTTGGTGATGGCGGCAAGTTCTGCCATATGCTCTTCGCGACATCCGGGATGCGAGGAAATGAAGTAGGGGATGAGTTGCTGGCGCAATCCCTCTTCGGCATTGACGCGATCGAAGATGCGCTTGAATCTACGAAATTGTTCAAAACTCGGCTTGCGCATACATGCCAACACTTCGTCGGCGGTATGCTCGGGTGCCACCTTCAGTCGCCCGCTGACATGCCGTGCTATCAACTCGTGAATGTATTCACGGTTGATGGCATCGACTGCCGTATTGCCACTCGAATGCATGGCGAGATCGTAGCGTACACCGCTGCCGATAAATGATTTCTTCACCCCCGGCAGGGCATCTACCATACGATACACCTCCAAGAGTCGACTATGATCATTGTCGAGGTTGGGACAGGGCTTGGGATGCAGACAGGAGGGGCGCACACATCGACTGCATATCCCTCGATCTTTACCCCCCATGCCATACATATTGGCGGAGGGACCCCCCAAGTCGGAGATATATCCCTTGAAGTCTTCCATCTGTGTGACCCGTCTCACTTCTCGTTCGATAGATTCTTTCGAGCGGGAGGCAATAAATTTCCCTTGATGGGCCGATATCGTGCAGAAGGCGCATCCTCCGAAGCATCCGCGGTGCATGCACACCGAGTGGCGGATCATCTCGTAGGCGGGGATCACCTTTCCTTTATAGCGAGGGTGGGGGAGTCGTGTGTAGGGGAGATCGAAGGTGGAGTCGATCTCTTCGGTGGTCATCGGTGGATACATAGGGTTGATCTTGACCCGACTCCCTTTTGCCTCTTGCCATATCACCCTCCCTTCATATTTGTTCGATTCTTCTTCGACATGGCGGAAGTTGAGAGCTTGAAGTTTCTTGTTCTTCAGGCATGCTTCGTATGAGTGGAGCACGATGTCGCCCTCTTGCGGCTCTTCGCGGCTTAGGAAGGCGGTCTGGGGCACGTCGGTGATGTCGCTGATCTTCTCTCCATGCTCTATGCGGCGTGCCAAGGCAAGCATCGTTCGCTCTCCCATGCCATAGCACACCATGTCGGCTGCCGATTCGCAGAGTATCGAGGGGCGCAACCGATCTTCCCAATAGTCATAATGTGCCACACGGCGAAGGGAGGCTTCGATACCTCCCGCTATCACCGGCACGTCGGGATAGATCTCTTTCAATATCCGGCTATAGACGATGGTTGGCATGTCGGGACGCATGCCATGACGTCCTCCTGCCGTGTAGGCATCATCGTGTCGCAGACGGCGATTGGCGGTGTAGTGATTCACCATCGAGTCCATCGCCCCGGCGGTGACTCCGAAGAAGAGACGGGGAGCGCCAAGCTTGCGAAAGTCACGCAGGTCATCCCGCCAGTTGGGCTGCGGTACTATCGCCACCCGATAGCCGGCTTGCTGCAACACTCGCCCGATCACCGAAGCCCCAAACGATGGATGGTCGATATAGGCATCTCCCGTGAAGAGGATGATGTCGGCTCGATCCCAGCCATGCATCGCCATCTCTTCGCGTGTGGTCGGTAGAAAGTCACTCTTTAATGCCATATACGCTTTTTTAATAAACTCATGATCTCATAAACTCATAAACTCCTCTCTTTTATCTCTACCAAGCGCATCAGTTCGTCGCGAAGTTGTGCCGCTTCGATGAAGTCGGTGCGCTTGGCGGCTGCCACCATACGACTCTTCAGGTTGTCGATCTGATGGTCGAGCTCATCCTCGGTCATATATTCGAGCACCGGATCGGCGGCATACATGTCGCGTTGCTCCTCTTCGATATAGGGACGCGGTGCTGTCGGAGCCACCGGGTCGATCGTCATCCGCTCGCGGGTAATCTTCTTGCCGCGCATAGTCATACCCTCTTTCGGTTCGTAGAGGTCCAAAAGGTCATTGCCACCCTCTTTGACGATCGGAGTGGGGGTGATGCCATGCTCTTCGTTATAGCGCATCTGCTTGGCGCGACGGCGCTCGGTCTCGTCGATGGTCCGCTGCATGGAGTCGGTTACCTTGTCGGCATACATTATTACCTTGCCATGCACATTGCGAGCTGCACGTCCCGCCGTCTGTGTCAGCGACCGGTGGTTTCGCAAGAAACCCTCTTTGTCGGCATCAAGTATCGCCACCAAACTCACCTGCGGCAGATCAAGACCCTCTCTCAGTAGGTTCACTCCTACCAAGACGTCATAGATACCTTCGCGTAGATCTTCCAGAATGCGGATGCGGTCGAGCGTGTCGACATCGCTATGGATATAGGCGGAGTTGATGCCCCACTTCCCGAGATGATTGTTGAGCTCTTCCGCCATGCGCTTGGTCAGAGTCGTCACCAAGGTGCGCTCGTCACGCTCGATGCGCAGGCGTATCTCTTCCATCAGATCGTCAATCTGATTCTGGGTCGGGCGCACCTCGATCTCCGGGTCGAGCAGACCCGTCGGGCGGATCACTTGCTCCGTAAATATACCCTCGGTCTGCTGCATCTCATAGTCGCCGGGTGTCGCGCTCACATAGATCACTTGCGGTGTAAGCCCCTCGAATTCCTCAAATTTCAATGGCCGATTGTCGATAGCTGCCGGTAGTCGGAATCCATATTCCACCAAGTTCATCTTGCGAGACAGGTCGCCGCCATTCATGCCTCGAAGCTGAGGCACGGTGACATGGCTCTCGTCGATGATCGTCAGGAAATCCTTGGGAAAGTAGTCCAAGAGACAGAAAGGTCGCATCCCCGGCTCGCGCCCGTCGAAATATCGGGAGTAGTTCTCGATGCCGCTGCAATGTCCCAATTCCTTGATCATTTCCACATCGTAGGTCACACGCTCGCGTAGTCGCTCTGCCTCGAGGATCCTCCCCTCGCGCCTGAAAAACTCACACTGCGCTCCTAAGTCCAACGTGATCTGATCGATGGCTTGCATAGTCCGTTCTTTCGACGCCACGAAGATGTTGGCAGGGTAAATCTTAAACCCATCAAGGCTCGTGATAACACCCCCGCTCTCCGGGTCGACGGTCTGGATGCTCTCGATCTCATCGCCCCAGAACACCACTCTAAGCTGTATCTCTTCGAACGATAACATAATGTCGACCGTGTCTCCCTTGACCCGAAATTGACCATTGCCAAGCTCCGTCTCCGTGCGGTTATAAAGTGAATCCACCAGCTTGCGGAGGAAAGCATTGCGACTGATGGTCTGGCCCACCGAGATCTCTATCACCGTTTGTGAGAAATCCTCCGGATTCCCCATACCATAGATACAGCTCACAGACGACACAACCACCACATCGCGACGCCCCGAAAGAAGCGCTGCCACTGTCGATAGTCGCAACTTGTCGATCTGTGAATTGATCATCAGATCCTTCTCTATATACTTATCCGAGCCCGGAATATATGCCTCCGGCTGGTAATAATCATAATAGCTTACGAAATATTGCACCGAATTCTCCGGAAAGAAGTTCTTGAACTCCGAATAGAGCTGTGCTGCCAAGGTCTTATTATGCGACAATATCAGCGTCGGACGTTTCACCCGCTCTATCACATTAGCCATCGTAAACGTCTTGCCGCTACCTGTCACACCCAGCAGCGTCTGAAAAGGTTGTCCCGACAACACGCCCCGCGACAACTCCTCGATAGCCTCCGGCTGATCTCCCGTCGGCACATATTTTGATGTCAACTTAAAATCCATAACTCGCAAATATAACCATTCTTCCCCACCTATCAAAATCCAAACAAAAAAATCCACCCCTTAGACTGCAAAAATTAAAAGGAACGTCATCTAAATTTTGTTTTCCCAAGTTTTTGGATTACCTTTGTGGATTATTCCGATTTGCCCCCTCTCGGGGTGATGAGGAGTTGTTTCTAAGTTTTTCTATTTTTTCGGTAATTTTAAGATTTTAATTGGTAAAAATATGAGAAAAAACATTGTTGCCGGCAACTGGAAAATGAACACTACTCTCGATGAGGGTGTCGAACTCGCTAATGATGTCAATGCTCTCCTCAAGGAGAAGAAGGCTAATTGCGAGGTGATCGTGTGCGTGCCTTTCACTCATCTCACTTCCGTGAACGCCGTGCTCGAACCGGAACTCGTGAAACTCGGCGCTGAAAACTGCTCCGAACATGCTAAGGGTGCTTACACCGGCGAAGTTAGTGCCGCTATGGTGAAGTCTACCGGCGCTCAGTATGTAATCCTCGGCCACAGCGAACGCCGTCAGTATTTCGCTGAAAATAATGAGCAACTCTTGGCTAAGACCAAGATAGCCCTCGAGAATGGTCTCGCTCCCATCTTCTGCGTGGGTGAGGTGCTCGAACAGCGCGAAAACGGATCTTTCAATGAGGTCGTTAAGGAGCAAGTTGAGGCTCTCTTCTCTCTCTCCGCCGAGGAGTTCGCTAAAGTAGTCATCGCATACGAACCCGTATGGGCCATCGGCACCGGCAAAACCGCTACTGCCGACCAAGCTCAAGATATGCACGCTCATATCCGTCAAGTCATCGCTGACAAGTATGGCGCTGAAGTCGCTGACAATACTTCGATCCTCTATGGCGGTAGCTGCAAACCCTCTAACGCTAAGGAACTTTTCGCTAAGCCCGACGTGGATGGCGGTCTGATCGGTGGCGCTTCTCTCAAGGCTGCTGATTTCCTCGGCATCATCGAAGCTTTCGACAAGTAATGACTTATTCCAAACTCATATCCATTCTGCTCATAGCCGGCACGTCCCTGTGCCCGGCTATGGCGCAGTCTGTCTCTTCAGGCGCCGATACCGACCCTATCTCCAAGATTGAGGCCGAGTCGGAGGGTAACGTCGAGATCGATATCCCACAAAATATCATCGACCTCCTCCTTAAGGAGCAGGAAGCCAAACCTAAACGCGATAACCTGCGCCCCGGCATCAACAAAATGCCCGGCTATCGAATTCAGGTCTTCTGCGACGGCAGCCATCAGTCGAGCCTCGAGTCGCGAGCTCGCGCTCGAGGTAATGCCATCGTGGCTCGTTTCCCTAAATATCGCGGACAGGTCTACTCCTATTCCAGCTCTCCCAATTGGTATACTCGTATCGGTAATTTCCGAACCTCGGAGGAGGCCTCTACTGCACTCGCCGAACTAAAACGTGCCTTCCCTCAATATTCCAATCAAATGAGGGTCGTCAAGAGTCAGATCATCATCGTTAAATAATCCCGTTTTTACTCTATCCATTCGCCATTATGGCTGCTCATCCCGCTCATGATCCGGCTCTCGTAGCCGAAATCGCCGCCCACTATGAGGCTATCCTTCGCCTCGTCGGCGAGGACCCCCATCGCGAAGGCCTTCGCAAAACTCCCGTACGAGCTGCTAAGGCTATGCTCGACGTGACTCATGGTTATCGCGTAGATCCCCTCTCTATCGCTCGGCAAGCCATCTTCGAACATGCCGGCTCGAAAATGGTAATAGTCAAGGATATCGAGTTCTATTCTCTCTGCGAACATCATATCCTTCCTTTCTTCGGCAAAGTTTCTATCGGTTATATCCCCGATGGCAAGATGATCGGCCTCTCCAAGTTGGCGCGTATCGTCGATAATTTCGCTCGCCGTCTCCAGGTCCAGGAACGACTCACCGCTCAGGTGTGTCAACTCCTCGATGAGGCTATGCCCAATAAGGGCGTCATCGTCGCTTGCACCGCTCAGCACCTCTGCATGAAAATGCGTGGCGTCGAAAAGCAAGACTCCGCTACAACCACCTACGACTACTGCGGCCTCTTCTCACAAGACCCCAACCTACGCAACGAGTTCCGCCAACTCCTCCAAGACTAACCCGAAACTATATTCCCCTCATCATATTCTACACGTGCCTATAAAAATGGGTGCGTGTTTTTTTGCTATTTCTCTATGGCTACTATCAAAGTTAAATTTCTACCCGATTCTGACCCCTCTCGCCAGGGCGTCATCTGCTACCTGATCTCTCACGATCGCCGCTTACGATCTATCTCTTCGCCCCACCGGCTTTTCCCCGAGGAGTGGAGCTTTAAGCATGCCTCGATCATCTTCCCATCCTCCCGATTACGCCGTGATTACCTACACCACATCCATCTTCTCATCGCTTGCGATCTCCGAAGACTGAACCATATCATCGCGCGCCTCGATGACTCCGGGTTTCATTACACCACCGATGATGTCGTCAATGAGTATTGGAACTTTCGAAGCCAATTCTCTCTATCCTCTTTTATGCAGAGCATCATCGATCGCCTACGTCTCAACAATAAGTTGCGCACATCAGAGACCTATCGCTCCGCTCTCAATAGTTTTATGTCTTTCCGCCACGGCGAGGATCTTCCCCTCGACTATATCTCCTCCGATCTGATCGAGGAGTATGAGGCTTGGCTCAAGTCGCGTGGACTCCAACTCAACACCATCTCCTTCTATCTCCGCATTCTACGCGCTGCCTACAATCGCGCCGTCGACCTTGGGGCTATCGAAGATATCCACCCTTTCCGCCATGTTTACACCGGCATCGATAAGACCATGAAACGCGCCCTCCCCCTCTCTGCCATCAAGCGTATTAAGGGTCTCGATCTCGCAGCCTTCCCCGCGCTCGCTTTCGCCCGCGATATGTTCTTGCTCAGCTTCTACCTTCGTGGCATGAGCTTTATCGATATGTGCTATCTTCGCAAAGCCGATCTCCGAGATGGGTTCATCATTTATCGCCGTCGTAAGACCGGTCAGCAACTCGTGATCCAATGGACTCGAGATATGCAAACCATCCTCGACCATTATCCCAAGAATACTTCCGGTTATCTCCTCCCCATCATCCGCCGTCGAGATGGCAACGAACGGCTTTGCTATCGTAATGTGGGCTATAATATTAACTATAATCTGCGCAAGGTCGCCGCCATGGCCAAATTGAATTTCCGCCTCACCATGTATGTGGCAAGACATAGCTGGGCTTCTGCCGCCAAAGCCAAGGGTATACCACTCAGCGTCATCAGCGTCGGCATGGGACACACCTCGGAGTCGACCACACGCATCTACCTCGCCGACCTCGACACCTCAATAGTCGACCGTGCCAACTCTCAAATCCTAAAAGATTTAAGATAACCCATCCATCTCACCGTCGAGTATGCATCACTCTGAGACAGTTTGTCTTAGAGTGCGACTGCGTAGCCATTTCCTAATTCCTAATTCCTAATTCCTAATTCCTAATTCCTAATTACCTAAGGCGTCTCTCCATATAGAAGCGGCGGGTCCGTAACCACATCAGCCCCGCTCCGATGATCTGCGCCCCCGCCGTGAAGGCAAAGGCTATCGTATATCCCAAGTATTCGATCAGTACGCCTCCAAATAGGATGCCGAGTCCCATACCCAGATCCCACGAGGTCAGTATCGTAGAGTTGGCAGTACCCCGCTGGTCGTGGCGTGCCAAGGAGATGAACATGTTTAGAAACGCCGGATACATGCGTCCATTGCCCAGACCGATCAGTAGCGCCGAGACGTAGTATGCCCATTCTCCCGGCGACATCACGAAGAGCGTGTAGCCTACCGAGCTCACCAAGCACCCCTGGATGGCATTTTCCGCCAAGTGTCCCTCGCGCAGTGACTTCGCACCATAGAGTCGCGACACCACAAGCCCAATCGACAGCAACGCAAAGAAGCCACCGGTGCCGTTGGTGATGCCAAACACTTCCTTGCCATAGATTGCCACATAGTTGCTCATCACTCCCCAGCAGAGACCGAAGAGCAGTATATTGATCGCCAAAAGCCATGCTCGCGTCAGAAAGAAATGATCCATGCTGATATGTGGCTTCCCCTCCACGCGCCGACGTGCCGGAAGCTTGATAGTGGTGGTGCAATAGAAGCCGATACCAGCCGTGATTAGTGAGATCCAGAAGAGCAATCGAAAGTCGTCGGTCATCGTATAGAGCCATATACCGGCCGAGGGGGCTATCGCCATCGCAAGGTTGTTGCTCAGACCATAAAAGCCGATACCCTCGTTGCGTCGCGAGGAGGGCAACGTATCTATCGCCACTGTGCTGTTCGCTACCGTCGCCGATCCGAAGGGCAGTCCGTGAAATGTACGTACGATACCAAACAGAAGTAGGGTAGCGGCCCCCAAGTAGCCGGCAAAGGTGATGAAAAATACAAAGAAGCAGAGCATCAACACGCGCTTGCGATCGAACGTATCGACGATGAAGCCACTGAAGGGGCGCACCACAAGCGCTGCGATGATATACCCCGACAGCACCATCCCGATTGTATCCTTATCGGTGTGAAATTGCTCACTTAGATAGATCGGTAAGAGTGGTGTCAGCAGATAGAAGGAGAAGAACAACATAAAGTTGCAAAACATCACCTTGCAATATTCCCGATTCCACAAACGCTCCGTCGGCGCATTTACCTTACCCGAAGCATCATTTCTCTGCATACTAATCTCTGAGTTCGAAGAAGTGCTTTCTCTTTCCATAGGAGTGTAATTAGGACTCTTACATAAGAACGTAGTTTCTCCGCTAAAAGTATGTAGAGCCACCTTTATTTTAGAGCACGAAAAGGACGTGCCATTTTTTGGCACGCCCCTTGTCTCTTGTAGGCGAGTCGCTTTACTCTCCCAAGTTGATGGCGTAGAAATATTTCTTGCCGGTCGTCGGGTAGATACCCTTCGCGATCAAGACATGCTCGTCGTTGCTCTTCATCACCTTGTTGTAGATGCGCTCTACATCGTCGGCGGTGTTCACTGCCATGTCATTGAGCTCCGTGATGATGAAGCCCTCTTTGATGCCGGCATCCTTCACCGCACCATTCTGCAAGCCCTGAATCTGTACACCATTAGTGATGCCAAGTCGTTTCTTGGTCTCGTCGGTGATCTTCATAAATGCGCAACCGATATCGGCGAAGTCTCCCTTCTTGATCAGCTCTGTGTTGCCCTGTGAGTTGCGCAATACTCCTGTCTTGCTATACTGCTTGTTGTTGCGGTAATAGGTCACTGTGATGTTGTCGCCGGGTCGGAATTTGCTGATCTGCTCTACAAGCTGTGCAAAATTATGCACTTCTGTGCCGTTGATCGCTGTGATAACATCATCCTCTTGAAGACCCAATTCCTTGGCTGTCGTCATATCATCTACCGATTTTACCAAGCATCCCGACTTCACGGCTGTAATCTCTTTCTCTTTCGCCAACTTGGCATCAAGCTCTACAACAGCACATCCTAACTTGGCGCGTTGCACTGTGCCATATTGCTTCAAGTCCGAAATTACCTTCTTTACGATCGTGGTGGGGATGGCGAAGGAGAAGCCCGAGTAGCTGCCGGTGTTGCTATAGATAGCTGAGTTGATGCCGATCAGTTCACCATTCAGATTGACCAAGGCGCCTCCCGAATTGCCGGGGTTGAGCGCGGCATCGGTCTGGATGAAGGATTCGATCGACATGTTACCACCCTTGTTGGTGCCCAAACTGCGTGCCTTAGCACTCACGATGCCCGCAGTCACTGTCGAGTTAAAACCAAAGGGATTGCCCACGGCAAGCACCCATTCTCCCACCTTCACTGCCTCCGAGTCGCCGTAGGTGATAGGGGAGAGGCCGCTCGCATCGATCTTCAGTAATGCCAAGTCCGACGCCTCGTCGGTGCCGATCACTTGTGCATCATAACTCGAGTTGTCGTTCAAGAGCACCTCCAAGCGCTCTGCACCATCCACCACGTGATTGTTCGTGATGATATAGCCATCGGCCGAGATGATCACTCCCGAACCAAGTCCGGTCTGCACAGGCTCATTCTTCTTAGGCTGCTGTGGCTGCTGTCGACGTGGCTGCTGCGGCGTGCCGAAGAAGAAGTCGAAGAGTCCGAAGGGGTCATAACCACCCTGATCGCCGTAAGGATTCGCCTGTCGCGACGCATAGCTCTTGATACACACCACGGCATTCACCGTCTTCTCGGCTGCATTCGTGAAATCCAACTCAAATGCCGGCGTCGTACTCCTCGTAGTCGCCGGTGCTGCCATCGCATTTCCCGCCATCATCATAGCCATAGCGACAGCAATCGAAATTTTCTTAATTTCCATATCTTTTTCCTTTTTAAGAATTTTATTAGCGTTAATATCTTTTTTGAATCTCAATCCAAATCCAAAATCATGAATTATGAATCATGCATCATGAATTGAATTATGAATTAGAATCCAAATTCCCTACGCGGTTTAATCCCCGCTCTCTATACATAATGCAAAAATCGTGCCCAATATTACACTGCTTAACACTATATATTTTAATTTAATCCCTTTTAACAAAAAAAAGAGCACATTCCTCCAAAGGAATGCGCTCTTAGTTTGTCTGAGGTGATAGGGGAGGGGTAGTCGTTATTTAAGGCTGATGGTGCCGTCGTCGGCTATTAGCAGTGAGCTGTTGACAATGTCGGATTGTGTGAGATCTCTGATTTCTCTCACTGCTTCGCCGGTGGTGTCGGTTTTGGGTCCTGCCATTGATTTCTGCCGGAATGAGTGAATCTTTCCGGTTTTAAATTGTCCATCCTCGGGGTTGATATCTACCGTGATGCAGGGCGCTAAACCATTAATCCCGCTGATGCTCATGCCGCAGGTGCAGAAGTTGCCCAAACTGTAGGCTATGAAGTGACCCTTGTAGAGCTCGATAGCACGCACCACATGCGGCCCCGAACCAAACACCAAGTCGGCACCATTGTCCACGCACACACGGGCAAATTCGCGAAGATTGCCCCGGCTCTCGCCATAAAAGATCTCCTCTTTGTTGGGCAAGCGTCGTGCCCCCTTTCCCTCATTGCCGCCATGGAAATATACGATTACCACATCGCTTTGGCTGCGCATCTCTTTAATGATCCTCTTTACCTCTTCATAGTCTTGAAGTCGTGGGGTGTAGTTGCCAACCCCAAATGCGGCAAAACCATAGCGCACGCCATCATGAGTCTTATAAGATGTCAAGGTGTGCTCCCCCTTCTTTTGCGGATTTTTGGTTCCTGCATATCCTATTCCCAATTTTGTGAGTTCTGTTTCGGTGAAGGTGACAGGGGCACCCCAAAAATCAAGGACGTGGTTGTTGGCAAGGCTCAGAAAATCAAAACCGGCTTCTTTCAGATAGGGTAAGTAGCGCGGTGGCATCTTAAACATATATGTCAATTTGCTGGCTTGATTTTTGCGTGGCTTCCCCATATTAGGTGGTGCTGCCACACCCTCAAAATTGCCGCATGCGATGTCGGCTTTTTGCAGGATGGGGGCTACGTCGTCGAAAAGGTGCTTGCCATCATCCACGGGCAGTCGGTCATCAGGCCATGTGTTGCCCATCATTATGTCCCCCACCATGGCAATGGTTACACTCGCGGGTAGCGTCTTGTCGGGTACGCTATTCGCGTTGACAGTCGTGCTGTCGCTGTTGCCGGAGGTGGTGGAGGCATCGGCATCGGATGTGTTGTCATTCTGTGTCGGCGCTTTGCAGGCTGCCGGAAGTGCCAAAAGGCAAACCATGATGTAGGTTAATAGTGTTTTCATTTTGCTTAGAGCGCGTTCTTAATTAGTGTTAACTCGCAAAGATATATTTTTATCCTGATATACACAAGAGCTTTTTAAGCAACGCGCTCTAAGCAATGCGCTCAAAATGACATTCCCACCCCCGACTTCCCTATATCCGAACCGATTACCCTCCTCCGACGTTTATAAATCAAACACCGATATAAATCAAACACCCTTAAGATTATGAATAAGTCATTACTCTCTTTATGCCCGATTTCTCTCATACTCTTCGCTCTCTTCGTGGGCGGTTCTTATAGCGCTGATGCCTGCTCTCGCGTCGTTATGGTCACTGATTCCGCCAAGGTTGTTATGGTGGGGCGCACCCTCGATTGGCGTACTCCCATCCCCACCAATATCTATCTTTACCCTCAAGGCATCGACAAATATAGCATGCCCTCCGGTCCGGCTCTCCATTGGACCTCCCGATATGCCTCGATCCTCGCCGTGAGCTATGATGGCGGTGCTACCGAAGGTATGAACGAAGCCGGCCTCGTGATGAATGGCCTCTTCTGCAATGTTTCGCGTTATCCCGCTCCGGTCGAGGGTGACACCATCACTCCAGTTATGCCGCTATCTCTCATCGTCAGCTTCTTCCTCGACAATTTCGCCACCGTCAGACAAGTCGACGACTGGCTCGAACACCATCATTTTGTTATTCCCACGAGCAGTTTCGATGGCGGCACATCCACCCTCCTACATTGGGCACTGACCGATGTCTCCGGCGATAACCTTATTATGGAATATGTCGACGGCAGTCTCACCACCTATCGTGGCAAAGACCTCTTGGTGCTCACCAACAACCCTATATACACCGATATGCAAGCCATCAACGCATATTGGAACGATGTCGGTGGTGTCAACATGTTGCCCGGCACGGTCAGAAGTGCCGACCGTTTTGTCAGAGGCTCTTTCTTCATCTCCCATGTGACTCATCACCTTGACAGTCGCAATGCCTTCGCTTCGCTCTCATCGATTATGGCTAATCTCTCCGTGCCATGGTTATATCAAGTTGAGGGCAAACCGCATCTCTCTTCCACCCAATGGCGAAGCATTGCCGATCTGACCGAAGGCAGATACTACTTCCGCCTCGCCGACACTCTCGCCGATTTCTACATAGAGTTCAAAGGAGAACTACTGTCCCCCGGCTCCACGGTAAGAAAGCTAACCCTCACCAACCTCGCCCCCGACCAATTATCCGGCAGAGCAAACACCCGGCTAATCCCCTCCAAGCCCTTCACCCCAATCCGCTAAAACACAAAATGATCTCTCGAATCCTCCGGCGATAGCTGAAATCAGCTGATTATTCGAAAAGATCCTCAAGGGTGACCTCCGATTGAACTATACCAAAAATCAATTATTGGCTAAAAATACCCCATAATTTAGCCAATAACCATATTTTTAAACCATTATTGGCTGAATATACCCCACAAATTAGCCAATAATTATCTTTTGCATGCAAAAAGATAATCTTGGTGTCATGTGGCGTCGGCATAAAATCGGCTGTTCCATCTCGGTTGTCCCATCTTAGAGCGCGTTCCTTAAATTTTTGGCAATTGTGAAGTTTTTGTAAAATTTTGCTCCTATTTTCTAAATCTTGAAATTATTTCATTATTTTTGCGTTGTCTTCTAACGATAACGATCTAACGATATGCTTGAACTTCTCTTTTGGGAGCATTTGGATGCCGATATTCTCCGTGCTATCAATAGCTGTCACGCCCCTGCATTAGACTGGGTTATGTGGTGGATCAGCAACCGCCTGATCTGGATACCCCTATATCTGACTCTCGCCGCGATGTTCGTAGTGAAGTTGGGATGGGTGCGCGCTCTGGTGGTGATCGGCCTCACACTCTTGGTGATCGGTCTCACCGATCAAGTATGCGCATCACTGATCCGACCATACGTCGAACGACTTCGCCCCTCCAACCTCGAAAATCCAATCAACGCTTCCCTCCATATCGTCAATGGCTATCGTGGCGGACGATACGGCTTCCCCTCCTGTCATGCTGCCAACACCTTTGCCCTCGCCATATTCATATCTCTCTTCTACCGCCGACGATACCTTACCATCTCGTTGATTGCTTGGTCGCTCGTCGTTTCCATCTCCCGTGTATACCTCGGAGTCCACTATCCCGGAGACGTAATAGCCGGATCACTCATAGGTGCCTTCTTCGCCACTCTAATCTACCTCCTATACACCCGCCTCCTACGCCCCTACTACCTATCCCACACTTTCGATAGGGGGTAGTATGTCCAGCAAGATTTGGTATTCCTTCCGGTATCGCTCGAGCCGTTGGTTGTCTGCAGGTGTCCGCGACGATATGCGGCTGATATCCATATTGCTCTTCATATCATTCAGCTTTAGAAAGCGCTCCTTAGAGCGCGTTCCTTAATTTTTTTGGCCGTAGAGGTCGTAGCCTTGAGTCGATTTTGATTACTTGCTGTAAGGAGCATACGCACGTATGTGACTGAAAGCAAGTGATCAAAAGCGGCCAAGGATACGAGACAGAGGTAACTTCAATGCTCCAACGATTTTCGGAATTGTAAACTAAAATTAACATTTCATTAACACTATTCTATAAAAAAGTTAAAAACAATAACAAAATCAGCAATGTATATTAGTAGATTAAGTTATTTAAGTTTCGCAAGTATGATATTTCAGAGATGATGGCATAAAAAAACGAC
>JBJEKI010000046.1:0-17332 GCA_051878555.1 Lepagella sp.
CGACTCAAGGCTACGACCTCTACGACCCCAAAAATTTAAGGAACGCGCTCTAAAGATTTTTTACAACTTTTATTGGCACTCCCCGTTTTAGACCCTTCTGAATACGGATATAAATTTGCCACTGATTTTATGTCAATAGAGCGACTTATTTGCTTAAAATTTCCCGGAGTTGAGCAATATTCTCCTTCTGAGTGTGATAAAAATGGATGGCAAACCGGACATTTTTCCCCGGAAACAATAATGGAATATGGTTGGGATTATAACTATAGGTGTAAAGAACGAGGACTAATAGTCTCCAAAAAAGATGATCAAAGCATGTGTGTTCGGATGGATGCGGATTATATTTTTAGTAATCGCTTCTTTGATCTCAACAAAGAACGACTCTTTTTTGCCAACATAATGCGCTCTTTGTTATCGGATGATAAGTTTTATTTTGAAATGCAATATAAGTTGATCGATTGCGATTTCAAAGATCATAGCAGCGAACGTGAGTTCCACATGACCCTCACGGATCCGCAACACTCTCGCAATATTATGGAGTATGTAATCCTGCCTCTCATTATCGAGAACAGGGAGGCGATTAAGGAGTATATCCGTCAAGATGCAAATCTATCACAGCACGCCGAGATACTCTGCTCGGCAGTAGACCGCCTCGAAGAGATCTATGCCGGCACCACCGATCTGGCCCTCGGCTATCGTCTCGTCGAGCATCAATGGCATCGCAGGTATAAAACTCTTGACGATCTACGTACTGATATCTGGAAAGAGCCCGAGTTTGAATAAAAGATAATAATAGCGCTCTAAGGAACACTCTCTAAAACATGGTATTTGCGTAATTAGTTGATTTTCAAATAGTAAGAGGGGTGTTAGATACTTGTTTGGTCAAAATTTGCAAAGTGAAAATTTTTTTGAGCTTTTTAATGATACTTTTTATGCCAAATGATTGCATATTGCGCAAATTTTTGACTTATGCTTGTATTTCGCGAGAAAAAATATCATATTGCCATAAAAATTCTTGTAAAAATATTTTTTTGTTACGAAAAAAAGTCTTAACTTTGCAACGTGTTTTTCATGGTATTAGATTTAAGGTTAGAGGATTAGTTGTCGTGAGACAATTAATCTTTTTCTTTTATAGCTGATTGTTAGCATTTTAGTCGTTTATTTTTTGCCTTATAATGCATCGTTGATACTCTGATTGCCATTTTTTCTTGTTCTTTTTTGCTATAAAAGGTACATCTCCTACCTCCTTAATTTATGACCCATCCGATATGCAAGAGGATTACTTCGCTTAGAGTGCGTTCCTTAACAAAAATCGTTATTTTGCAAAAATCTCTGACAAAATGTCAGGCGACTTCAGATTGTTGAGCCCCGGATAGTGTAGGGAGTAGTAGGTAAGCAGTCCTTGCAAGAGTTCGCGCCGCTGGGCGCCGGTGAAGTGAAATACCCTATATGTGCGCAGATTAAGACGAGACAGGGTGGTGAGGATCTCCGCTTGCTGAGGCGTCAGCACGTTGCGATGACGCGGCGGAAAGATGGTCATCGTGCCTGCCTGCATATCAAACCAGTTATCCTCCCCTTCGCGGGTTAGGTCAGGACGAATCCCGGCGTAGGTGAGCATATCGATCAGAAATGCCAAGTGAAGATTTGCCACACCCCTCCCGGCGACATCCAACGTCGATATCGCCCTCACCATATAATCCCACATATCCGGATCGGGGGGCGACTGGCGTACATAGCAGTTGATAAACTCCGAGATAAACATGCCGATGGCACTCTTCACCGGATTGAAATAGATATGCTTCCAGAGGATCTCGCACGAGAACTTGCCCAAGAATTGCAACTCACGAGTCGCAACGAAATTGATATCTGCCGATATTACCGACAGTGGCATCAGCGAAGCATTACGCACGCGTGCCGTCTTGCCGCTTCCCGCCGACGACAATAACGACACGCGCCCATGATCGCGCGTGTATAAAGTCACTACGTTATGCTTGTCGGAATGTTTCACCACATCGGTGACTATCCCTATTATCTTCTCTATTGCCATAATTCTTCTTTGAGAAAAAATCTTTACAAAATTAAAAATTGCACCCGAAACTTGCAATTTTTTTACGATTGTTCCACGAATTTTTCTTAAAATTGAAAAATTTGTCGTTTTTGACGACTTGTAAAATCGACTCAAACCCCGAAAATTGACTCTTTTGAGAGGTCTAACTTGCTGAAAAATAGGCAAATAAAAAACCGACCACTTTTCCCAAAGTGGTCGGCCGAAACCTTAATCTTAATTTAATACTATGAAAAACACGCGACAAAGATAAGCAAATTTCCGCAGATAATTTGTATGATTTGTAAGAAAAATTTCCCAAATATCCTAAATTTAAGATTTTTTAACATAAATCGATTTTTTTGTAAAAACATTTTGTGGGGTTCGTTTGTATATTACGGGCTGTGGAACATTTTATTTTTTATTTTTCTTTGCACTTGTTTGACATCTTTTGTTGCTCGTTCCATAGTTTTTAGATAAATTTGTTGTCGGAACTCTTTCGGAGGTGTTTTTAAGAACGTGCTTAACCATGGAGATGCTCTATCAATATCTATGGAAGTATCGTCTGCTGAGCGATAGGCTCGCGACGGTGGATGGTCGACAGGTGGATGTGATCTATCCCGGTCGACTCAACAGCGATGCAGGTCCCGATTTCTCGGGGGCTCGCCTCCGTATTGCCGGTCAGGAGTGGTGTGGCAATGTGGAGATCCATGTCAAGGCTTCCGATTGGTTTGCCCATCACCATGATCGCGATGTCGCTTACGGAAATGTAATCCTCCATGTGGTGGGGGTCAACGATATGCAGATCCCGGATGGCTCGGGTGGTTTTATCCCTCAGGTGGTCGCTACATTCCCCGCTTCGTTTGTCGACATGTATGCCCGCTTGGCTGAGAAGATCTCGGCTGTGGCTTGCGAGGAGTGGCTGAAGAGGATCCACCCTTTGGTGGTGACCGATTGGATAGAATCTCTTGCTGTGGAGAGGATGCAACGAAAGTCTCAGCGGATTCTCGACCTCTTGACCCTGGTCAACAATGACTGGCAGCGCACCTGCTTCATCACCCTCGCACGCTCCTTAGGTTTCTCTCTCAATAGCGAACCCTTGGAGATGTTGGCACGCTCTATCCCCCTCAATGTCTTGGCGCATCATAGCGACGATCTGATGCAGATCGAGGCGCTACTCTTCGGTCAGGCGGGTATGCTCGACACCTCCCTCCATATATTTGATGAGTATTATCAGCGGCTTTGTCGCGAGTATTTCTTTTTGGCTCGCAAGTATGGGCTTCGGCCGATGCGAAGTGATGTCTGGAAGTATGCTCGCACGCGCCCACAGAATTTCCCGACTCGTCGTATAGCCCTCTTGGCTCGAGCCCTCCTTGGCGGATTCTCCTTACTCTCGAAGATCATCGACCGCAGTTGCGATGCTGATAGCGCGGCAGATCTTTTCTCCTGGCGGCTCGATGGATATTGGTCCGACCACTTGGACTTCGACCGCCCCGGCGCCAAACTTGCCGCCACCCTCTCCGAGTCGAATGTCCGCCTCTTGATGATTAATTTCGTCGCTCCGATGATCTATGCATACGGGGCATACCATGGAGATTATGATATGGCGGAACGTGGCCTCGACATCTGGAGCGAACTGGATGCCGAAAGCAATAAGATAGTGCGACAGTGGCAAAGTGCCGGCATCAGATGTGTCTCCGCCATCGACTCGCAGGCGCTGCTCCATCTCCGCCTCGAGTATTGCGACCGAACCCGCTGCTTGCAATGCCGTTTCGGACACACTCTTTTGCGCGCCGCCGCTAATAAGGAGGAGAAGGAATACCTCTCCGTGGCAATGAATATGAAACCAAATTAGCAACTTTCGGAAATAAATTTTATATCTCCGATATAACAACCCCTCCGGATTACGTTAAGTAAATATGATACCTAATAATAAAAGGAATAAGCGTCCCTTCCAAGAGGACCGAGTGGTGACTCTCACCAACCGTGGTGAGGAGTCGGCGCAATTGATGAAGTTCGTGATGGATATGATGCCCGATGCCGGGCGCATCACTGTCAAGAAGTGGCTGCGCCATGGACATATTATGATCCAAAATGAGGTAATCCATGCCTTCGACCATCCGGTGGAGCCGCATGTGGAGGTGCTGATTAATATAAGTCGCCCCTTCCCGGTGTTCAGCCATCCTCGCATCAAGTTGATCTATGAAGATGAGGATGTGATGGTGATCCACAAGGGGTATGGCATGCTCTCGGTCGGCACACAGAGTCATAAGCGCGAAGAGAATGCCTACGACATAATGCGTGAATATGTCAAG
Organism: Lepagella sp.; assembly: GCA_051878555.1. Taxonomy (GTDB): domain Bacteria; phylum Bacteroidota; class Bacteroidia; order Bacteroidales; family Muribaculaceae; genus Lepagella. The sequence continues at coordinate 4,360 of JBJEKI010000046.1, forward strand.
CGGGTCGATCCCCGCAATAAGCTCTGGGTGGTGCATCGTCTTGACCGTCACACCACCGGATTGATGATGTTCGCCAAGAGTGAACGAGCACACGACGTGTTGCGCCATAACTGGAACAATATGATCCTCGAGCGTCTCTATGTAGCTGTGCTTGAGGGATATGTCGAGCAGGATGAGGGCTATATCAAGAGCCGCCTCACAGAGAACTCACGCTTCGTGGTATATTCCACCGATGTGCCGGGTGAGGGACGACTGGCGGTGACCAATTATAAGGTGATCGGCAGGGGTGCCGGCTATTCGCTGGTGCATTTCTCGCTCGACACGGGTCGCAAGAATCAGATCCGTGTGCATGCCGCCGATATGCATCATCCCATCGCCGGCGACCGCAAGTATGGGGCGAAGACCAATCCGATAGGCCGACTGGCGCTCCATGCGCAGACGCTCCGCTTTGCGCATCCCATCACTCGCAAGGATATGAATTTCCAATCGCCGGTGCCGCGCGAATTTGCCGGTGTAATACGTGGCAAAAATCTGTAATTTAAGGAACGCGCTCTTAAGATCAAGATTATGAAGATAGACACTACAGGATATTATCCCTCGTCTCCCCTCGATGAGGAAGTTTCGACCACTCCCGATCAGCAGCCTGCCGCCGAGGATTCACTGAGCGATCAGCAGCCTGCCGCCGATCAGCCGGTCAGTGCTGCGGTTGAAGAGCCGACTCCCCGACCGGAGACTCCCGAAGCGATGCCGATCGCTGTCGGCGATATGACCGAAGGGGAGCGCTTCTTGAGCGGCATCAGCAATTTCTTATCTTGGCTCTTCGTGCCGCTGATGATGCCGGTATATGGCGCCATCATAGCCTTCACTCTGAGCATACTCTCTTTCAATATGCCAGGTGTGAGGATGCTATTCATCGGGCTGGTGGCAGGTATCAATCTCTTGCTCCCAATGTCGGTGATCATCATCCTCAAGCGTGTGGGTGTGCTGAGTGATTATGGCGTGAATCGCCGCAACGAACGAGTCTTGCCCTATCTTATGGGGATAGTCTGTCTGATTGCCACGGCGGTGTTGCTCTATTTCAAGCATGCTCCGCTATGGTTCGTCGCATTTTATATCGGCGGAGCCTTGACCGGCGTCATAGAGTTGCTGATCAATTTGCGATGGAAGATTTCGGCACATGCCGCCGGAGTCGCCGGAGTGGTAGCTCTCCTCGCATATTTGGTGCTCTACGACTTCACACTCCCCTCGGCATTCGGGTGGCTCGTCGCTTCGGTCGCTATTGCCGGGCTCGTCGGCGCAGCAAGAATCTTGCTCGGTAAGCATTCCGTCTGGCAAGTGCTCGCCGGATATGCCGTCGGCTTCGCTTCTGTATATATACCCCTACTCGTGCTGGCATATCATTGGGTCGGATAAAATTGGGTCGGATAAAATAAAGGAAAACGCTTTTATATAGGAGATATGTTTGCATATAATTATAGGCGTCGCAAGAGCGACATGGTGGAAGTGGGCAGAGCGCGTATCGGGGGTGATAATCCGATCGTGATACAGTCGATGACAAATACGTCGACCTTGGATAGTGTCGGTTCAGCGGCACAAGCCAAGAGGATAGCCGATGCCGGAGGTGAGTTGGTGAGACTCACCACTCAGGGTGTTAAGGAGGCTGCCAATCTGGTGTCTATCCGTGAGGAAATGAAACGTATAGGGTGTGAAGTGCCCATCTCGGCAGATGTGCATTTCAATCCCAACGCAGCATATAAGGCGGCTGAGACTGCTGACAAGGTGCGTATCAACCCCGGTAATTTTGTCGATGCCGCACGCACGTTCCGCAAGTTGGAGTTTACCGACGAGGAGTATGCCGGCGAGATCGACCGCATACGGCAGAGTTTCTTACCCTTCCTCGATCTCTGTCGTCAGCACCACACTGCGGTGCGTCTCGGAGTGAATCATGGTTCGCTCTCCGATCGCATTATGAGTCGATATGGCGACACGCCGGCGGGCATGGTGGAGTCGGTAATGGAGTATCTTCGCATAGCCCGTGAGGTGGATTTCCGCGATATCGTGATCTCTATCAAGGCTTCGAACACGGTGGTGATGGTGGAGACGGTGCGTCTTCTTGTGGTGGAGATGGATCGGGAGGGTATGCACTTCCCGTTGCATCTCGGAGTCACCGAGGCGGGTGATGCCGAGGATGGTCGCATCAAGAGTGCTGTCGGCATAGGTGCGTTGCTCCATGAGGGTATCGGCGATACGATTCGTGTGTCGCTGAGTGAGCCTCCGGAGAATGAGGTGCCGGTGGCTATCGAATTGCGTGACTATGTGTGTGGTCGCGCCGAGGCTCCCGGCGTGGAGGTGCCGAGCCGTGTGCTCCCCGGTGTTTCGCGCGATTATGCCGACAAGTCGTTGCCCCTACGCGAGTTCTCGATCGATGATGCCCGCCGATTGGGCGAGTTGGCTGCTGAGATAGACCGCTATGTCGCCGACGGCGGCAAGAACCCGGTGCTGATGACGATAGCATACGATTGTGATGACCTCGACCGGCTTCGCATCCGGGCAGGTGCCGACTTCGGTGCTTTGCTCCTCTCCGGTTATGGCGAGGAGATTAGGGTGGAGGATCCTCATTTCGACAGGGAGACCCTCGATCGATTGGCTTTGGACATCATGCAGGCTGCTCGTCGCCGGTTCTATAAGACTGAGTTTATCTCGTGTCCCGGTTGCGGCCGCACTCTCTTTGATTTGCAGTCGACGCTTCAGGAAGTGAAGATGGCTGTATCGTCGCTTGGGATCAGCGGGTTGAAGATTGGCGTGATGGGGTGTATCGTCAATGGCCCCGGCGAGATGGCTGATGCCGACTATGGCTACGTCGGCGCCGGACCGGGTCGCGTCAGCATCTACCGCAACAAAGAGCTGGTAATCAAAAACATCCCCACCGCCGAAGCCCTCCCGGCCCTCCTCGACCTAATCCAAGTCGAAAGAGCCGTGGCACCGTGCCTCTAAGTAAGCATTAATTGAAGTACACCTTTTGGGCGTTGCAGTTAGTGCAACTTTGCAACGCAAAATTACAACCTCTCTACAACGCCCAAAAGGTGTACTTCAATTAATGCTTACCATATATCGGAATACGCACTTTCTATTTCTTGTCAGATTATTTTAGTTTATATCTATTATTACATCCTAATTTTAATCCACGGATTAAGAAATATAATCCGACTATAACGAATGGTATGCTTAACAATTGTCCCATATCTAAAGCCATCCCTTCTTCAAAAGGAACTTGTCTCTCTTTAAGAAATTCTACTAAGAAACGGAAAGTGAAAATCAAAAAGAGACACAAGCCAAAATAAAAACCGGATTTGAATTGGAATTTATTACGATAGAGATATAAATACCAAATTAAGCCAAAAAATACAAAATAGGCAATAGATTCATACAGTTGTGCAGGATGTCTTACAATCGTATCTACTTGAAGGAAAACAACACCCCATGGCAAAGAAGTCTCAGTTCCTATTATTTCTGAGTTCATAAAATTTGCAATCCGTATGAATCCTGCTGCTAATGGTGCGGCAACGGCTATTATATCTAATATTTTTATGAATTTTACTTTAGTTTTCCTGCAATACAAATATATCGAAAGCATTAGTCCAAGAGTCCCTCCGTGGCTTGCCAAACCGGCATAGCCTACAAACTCCCAATCATTATTGGGCAGAAACCTTATAGGTAATATTGCCTCAAGAGGGTGGTCTATGAAGTAAGCTGCATCATAGAAAAAACAATGACCCAAGCGTGCTCCTATAAATATGCCCAAAAATGAGTAAATAAACAAGAGAGAAAAATCATCTTCCGATAATTTGTTGTCTTTGAAAATTTTATTCACTATTAGTGTGGCACAGACAATTGCTATAAACCAAAAGATGCTATACCATCTAATAGGATATGATCCCAGATTAAATATAACAGGATCCGGATTCCATACAATAAATAAATCAAGCATATCTGTATGCAGTTATGTATTTGCTATTAAACACCAATTTTAGTCACTTATCTAAACAAATTACGCAATTCAATTTGAGCAATTTGTCTATTCATCTTTTCTGCAAATTTTAAGGAGTTCTTAAAATTTGGCTTCGTTTGACAATTGTCTTTTAACAAACAATCATCACAATTAGGACAATTAGGTAATAAGATATTCGAAAAAAGAGTTTGTGTATTAGAAAACTCTTGTAAAATCTCTGATGAAATCTCTGTCTGAATCTTTCCAGTATCTCCATTCCTAAGTAAAGAAAAATATGAGAGAATCTCAAGATAATACTCATCATTACTATTTCCAGTTTCCTCCATAAAGAGCTTCATATACTTTATGGCATTGCAATACTCACCAATAGCGAAGCAAAACAATGTCAAGAAATAGCTTACCGGAATCTGAGACCAATAATGATGGTTGTCAAATTTCAATTTTAAGATCTCTTGCATCATTACATTTTTGAAAGTCTCTTCTCTATTTGGAGCTATAGCATTACCAAGTTTAAAGATGATATCCTTATTATGAATAAACTCTGTTGTTGGGAAAAATAAATCCTCTATAGCATCTTGCTCTATTGTATCTATTAATGTCATAGTGTTTGAAGCATCTTCATATGTCTTTCTTCCAAATATAGAAACGTTGGGTACAAATACGTAGTAAGAGGGAAATCCCAAGAAAGAGACATCTCTAATAAAAACGTCAAACCCTAATTTTGAGAATAGGTTAACCAACCTATTTACTTCATCAGCGTAGGAATCGGCTACACCGAAAATGTTTTCATTAAATGAATATGAAGATATAGATTGAAATAGAGACTTGGGGAATGCACCACTACCATCAATAATAAATTTGCGTATTTGAATCGAACGAAGTAAACGAGATTGTTCATTATCTTCGAGAAAATAATCATACTCTTTCTCAGGAACAGACATCATTCGTTCATCAAATTCTTTTTTATTTTTCAATCCCTGATGAACCTCCGTCAAAGCCCTTGACAATGCTATCTTAAACGAAGTTTCAGCCCCCACATTTAATTTATATAAAGTTTTATTGCTATTATATACAATAACACCAACAGCAGGAAGATTTAATCCAGCTGAGAAATCCAGAACGTTAACAATATAACCGCTACTTTCAATATCTTTTATTATGGAAAGTTCTTCCGGGAAACGTGCTAAGAAATTAGTTGATATAGTCGGAGGAGTTAATCGGTTGTAAAACACCTGTGAAGCAGCATATCTTTCGATAATTTCACATAAAGCTTGAAAGACTCCTTCAGCCGCACTATTACCAGCCGCCATACCATTTGATCCGGTAAGAGTTAGGGTTAAATTATAAGGCAAATATACTATTTTATCTAACGTTGGACTATAAAAAGGTACTGCGACTACGCCATCTTCGCCATTCTTTCTTACACGATTAAAATAAGCGGAAATTTGATTGTCTCTTTCGTTGTTGTCTTGTTTACTGAATAAATCATTTAAATACGCCTCTGGCAAATTTCTAAATTCTAATTCTGAAATTATCTTCTCATCAGGATAGTAATAGAACCCTACTTTCTGTTTTATTTGCTTTAAAAAAAATCTATTAAATCCATATACACCAGAAATGTAGCCATTTTGAAGACGCTCTATAAATTCGGCATATGCACTCGCCAATGTATATTGGCGGTCTCTACCTTTTCCATTAGTTCCAAACCCTCCGTCAGTAACGTCGCATTCTACTCGCGTAGAATAGATATTTGAGTAAGGATTACACCAAACACTCTCATAAGTAAAGATTGATAAATCACTTAAGATATTCCTTATTTTAGAAATCGTAGCTAAAGGGAGCGATTCTTTATATACTCTTGCCATAAGTAAACAATTATAACAACGCCAATTGAATATCTATTCAATCAGCGTTGTAATGAGGTTAAAGGGCTGCTCGCGAGAAATTGTGCAGAAGTGTGTCACCTGTCAAGGCTAATGACAACAAAGGAATTGCTGCTTGGGCAGCTACCTGAGGCAACTCTGTTGCATTGATTTCTGTTTTAAACTTTAATGATATTAACAAATACAATAGATAGCAAAATTAGCTTATTTTTCCTGAATATTCAATATATTTTGAGTAAATAAAACATTAATTAACAGATAAAAGGCAAATTTAACAATGTTTTACAAATCACGCTTTAATTTGAGGCTGTATCAAGATTGCCCTTGATACAGCCTCTTTTGTTCGGACGAGTGCCTTATAGGTGCTCGCTATTTTGGTCGCTGTCTCAGCGATTTGTTCGTGTTTTGTCGAGATATTATTTTAGCGACCATTCGACGCCGTTCTTGGTATCTTTGACGTCGAAGCCGAGTTCGGCGAGCTTGTCGCGGATAAGGTCAGAGGTAGTCCAGTCTTTGTTTTGCTTGGCATTGGCGCGGATTTGCATCAGCAGGTCCACCGCCCCTTCGTAGGGGGCAAGGTTGGCTGCCGATTCGTTGTTGCTCAGTCTAACTCCGAGCACCGCACCGAGCATCTCGTCGAATGCCTTGCGGATGCTGTCGAGGTCTGACTGCGAAAGACGAGCATTGCCGTCGGCGGCAGAGTTGATGATCTTGGCGGCATCGAAGAGGTGAGCGATCACCATCGGCGTGTTCAAATCATCGTCAAGAGCCTCTTGGCAGAGCTTCATATAGTCGGGAACTTCGACTGTCGAGGCCTCTGCCGGTGTGAGCGACAGAAGGCGCGCGTATGCTGATTGCATCTTCTGCAAGGCCTTCTCGGCGGCCTGCAAGGCTTCGTTGGAGAAGTCGACAGTGCTGCGGTATTGTGCCTGCAAGATGAAAAAGCGGATCACCATCGGGGCGTAGGCTCGCTCCAACAGCGGGTGATCTCCCTTGAAGAACTGCTCGAGGGTGATGAAATTGTTATAGCTCTTGCCCATCTTCTTGCCGGCTATGGTGATCATGTTATTGTGCATCCAATAGCGCACGGTCTCATGACCCTGAGCGGCAACACTCTGGGCTATCTCACACTCATGGTGGGGGAACATCAGATCCATACCGCCGCCATGGATGTCGAAGGTATCACCCAGATATTTGCGCCCCATGGTAGAGCACTCGAGGTGCCAACCGGGGAAGCCCTCGCTCCAAGGTGAGGGCCAGTGCATGATATGCTCCGGTGCCGCCTTCTTCCAGAGAGCGAAGTCTAAGGGATTGTGCTTCTCCTGCTGACCATCCAGCTCGCGAGTGGTGTTGAGCAGATCGTCAATATTGCGACCCGACAACTTGCCATAATGATGGTCGGCATTATACTTGGCTACATCGAAATAGACCGATCCGCAGCTCTCGTAGGCATATCCCGCTTCGAGGATCTTCTTGATATATTCGATCTGCTCGATGATATGACCAGAGGCGTGTGGCTCGATCGAAGGGGGAAGCACATTGAGTGCCTCCATGTCTCGATGGTAGCGATTCAGATAATATTGCACCACTTCCATCGGCTCCAACTGCTCAAGTCGTGCCTTCTTTGCCACCTTGTCTTCACCCTCATCGGCATCATGCTCCAAGTGGCCCACGTCGGTGATGTTGCGCACATAGCGTACCTTATAACCGAGCCATTGCAGATAGCGATAGAGCACGTCGAAGGTGATGGCAGGACGTGCATGACCAAGGTGTGCATCGCCATAAACGGTAGGTCCGCACACATACATGCCGACATGCTCCGGATCAAGCGAGCGGAAGGGCTGCTTGGTGCGTGTCAGCGTGTTATAGATCATAAGTGAATGATCTTTCATATTCGGTCTCTTTATATTTAGTTGTTGTAGATCTTGCCGGGACGATTGGAAATCTCACCGAATTGTGACTCATATTTCTTCACATTGTCGGTAAGAGCCATCAGGAGCTTCTTGGCGTTCTCGGGGCTCATGATGACGCGGCTTACTACCGGAGCCTGGGGCATGCCGGGAGCGGCAAAGATGAAGTCAATCAGAAACTCACTGGCGCTGTGGCCGATCATGGCGAGGTTGGTATATTTGCCATCGGCTATCTCGGGACGTAGTTGGATCTGCAGTTGATTTTCGTTTTTGGTATTGTTTTCCATTTCGTTTGAGAATTTTATTTGTTTTAAAATGCGAAGTTAGTGATTTTAGGCGAATTTCACAAATCGGAGGGCTCGTTTGATGTAACGATTTCGATTTTGCCATCCGCCATGTTGATGACACGGTCGGCGATGCTGCTCACCGAGGGGTCATGAGTCACGATGACAAATGTGTGGTGGAGACGCTGTCGCAGGTCGGAGATGAGGGCGCGGATTTCGTCGCGATTGCGCGAGTCGAGGCTCCCGGTCGGTTCGTCGGCGAAGACCACACTCGGGCGGTTGATCAGCGCTCGCGCTATGGCGACTCGTTGACATTCACCCCCCGAGAGCTGTGAGGGCTTATGGTCGGCACGCTCTTTGAGACCGAGCATCTCGAGGAGCTCGAGGGCTCGCGCGGTGGCTGCTCGCTTCGATTCTCCGGCAATCAGCGCCGGCATCGCAACATTCTCTGCGGCGGTAAATTCGGGCAGCAACTGATGGTTCTGGAACACAAAACCGATATTGCGGTTGCGAAATTCGGAGAGTCGGCGGTCGTTGAGACTGCTCACTTCGACGCCATTGTAGATGACGCTGCCGGAGTCAGCGCTGTCGAGCGTGCCGGCTATCTGAAGAAGGGTGGTCTTGCCGGCACCGCTGGGCCCCACTATCGATACTATCTCATTCTCGCCGATGGTGAGACTCACATCTTTGAGCACTCGCAGAGAGCCATACGATTTGTTGATATTTTTCAGTTCTATCACTTTATTTTTTTGTCTTTAAGGGTTATTGTCTATCTCTAAAGTGTATTGTCTATTCTATTAGAAGCGTTGTCGCTTATTTGGAGGATTGCTTCAGAAGGTCGCGAATCACTCTTGAGGCCAACATTATGCCGAATATGGCGGGGATGGTGGCGAGAGTGCCGTAGGAACTGCGTTTGTTCTCTTGGTTCAGTTCGATCACCGAGGAGTGTACGGGGCGTTCGGTGCTTGCCACGGTGAGGAGTCGCCGGCGGAGTCCGAGGCGTTTCAGGCGTTGGCGCACGGCGCGTGCCAGCCCATCTTCGCGAGTTTCCCAGAGGTCGAAATATCCTACTTGGGTCGGGTCGAATCTCCCTCCGGCTCCCATCGAGGTGATCACCGGAATTTTGTGAGTGAGACAGTGGGCGAGTAGTGCCACCTTTGGGGCCACCGTGTCGATGGCATCAATCACATAGTCATAGCCGGGGCTGAGCAGGGTGTCTATTCCCTCGATGGTGAGATATTCCATGCGGGGAGTCACCTCGATCGCCGGGTTGATATCGCGAAATCTCCGGGCGAAAAGCTCGACTTTCGATTCTCCGACCGATGTGCGAGTGGCTATGAGTTGTCGGTTGAGATTGCTGATGTCCACCTTGTCGGAATCGACCAGGGTAAGATGCCCCACGCCCGAACGTGCCAGCATCTCGGCGGCATATCCGCCGACACCGCCGACACCCACCACGAGAACTCGTGCCTTGGCCAGTCGCGCCACACCCTCTTCGCCAATGAGCCGACGGGTGCGGTCGTTCCACATATTTTCTTCAGCGATTCCTTCTGTCGCTTGCTCTTTCTCTATATCCTTCTCTTGCATGGTAACTCGTTTTGAACGCGCTCTTATACGTTATTGTTTTGCATCCGTATGCGCCATGGCGAGGGATGCAGATTGTTGGCGCGATTGCCGATATTCTTCACAAATCCCAATCGGTGTCCAAGGTAGGTGACTACGGTGTAGCCGCGTGGCGACACTGCGGGGAGTGTTATCGCTTCGTGGCGCAGATAGGAGAGTGCCGTGTCGCGGTCGAGTTCGACTTCGGGATATTCACCGACGGTAAATTTGACAGAGAGGGGACTCTCCGGCGCCGGGAGGGTAACCTTCCCTTTGTCGGTGGTGGTGGGGATTCCGTCGAGGATGACATGGGTGTGGCGGGCTATATCGTGGAGCACCTTGGCGCGTTGAGGGCGAGAGCCCGATCCCGGTTTGTGGACCACGGCGGCAAAGAGCCCTTCTCCGCGAGTGAGATGGGGCATAAAGCGTAGTGCCGGGTAGGGGGAGTCGATGGCGGCGCCGATGCCCCATTCATCCGGAAGGCGCAGGTCGATCGGCTCCATTCCCAAGGCTTCGATCAGGTAGCGGAGATTCTCCTCATCTTCGCTGCGATTAAAGGTGCAAGTGGAGTATATCAGGTAGCCTCCGGGACGCAACGTTTCGACGGCGTTGGCGAGGATATTACGCTGAAGTTCAGCGCATTGTCTCACCAAATCGGGACTCCATTGCGCCACGGCATCCTCATCCTTGCGCATCATACCCTCGCCCGAACAGGGGGCATCGACTGCCACCAAGTCGAAGACCTCCGCCACCTTGGCGAAGCAGGATGTGTCGCTATTGGTGATCATGATGTCGGGATAGCCCCACTTCAGCAGGTTCTCTTTCAGTGCGCCGACACGTCGCGAAGTGTATTCGTTCGCCACTAAGGTGGCACCATCCCCCAGGGCGTTGAGCATCGAGGTGGACTTGCCGCCAGGGGCGGCACACAGGTCGAGTGCCAAAGCATCTGCCGGCAGTGCATAATCGGCGATGAGCCGCGAGACTATTGTCTCGTAGATCATCGACGAGGCATCTTGCACATAGAACACTCCGGCATGAAGCAGCGGATTGAGCGTAAAAATGCTGCGTTGTGGCAGATAATAACCGCTGTCACACCATTTTACATTCTCCAATTCGCCATATCCCAATAGGGCCGGATCGATAGGTTTCCGCTTGTTGAGTTTGATGCTCACCGAGGGTGATTCTGCCATGGCTCGCACGAAGGCATCGAGGTCGATGCCGGGGAGTCGGGCTATGCTGTCGATAAATTCCGTTGAAATCATAACGCAAATTTACAAAAAAATGCTTAATTTTGTGTATGAAAGTTCAAAGCGCGCTTTATCTGATACCTGTTGAAATCAGCGAACAGTCTGCCGAAAATGCAATTCCGGCGGGCAATATGCAGATAGTCAATGAATTGCGAGTTTTCATCGTGGAGAACCTTCGCACGGCTCGTCGTGCCTTGCGACGTTGGAATCGATCGTTCCCCATCGATGAGTGCACGTTCTATGAACTTAATGATCACACTTCGGCACAGGAGATACCCTCCTATCTCGATGCGTTGAGACGTGGCGAGCCTGTCGGGGTGATGAGTGAAGCAGGGTGCCCGGCAGTCGCCGACCCGGGTGCCGATGTGGTGGCTATTGCTCAGAGTGAGGGGCTTAAGGTGGTGCCTCTCGTAGGCCCTTCGAGCATCATCCTCTCGCTGATGGCTTCCGGTTTCAATGGCCAGGGGTTCGCTTTCAACGGCTATTTGCCGGTCCGTGATGAGGAGAGAACTCGTGCGCTGAAGGATCTCGAGGAGAGATGCCGACGACTCGGTCAGACGCAGATCTTTATCGAGACTCCCTATCGCAATAATCGACTTATCGCCTCGCTTGCCGCTACTCTCCGCCCCGACACCCTGATCTGCGTGGCGTGTGACATCTCCGACCCCGACAAGGAGTCGATCGTCACTCTCCCCGCCGCGAAATGGAAACATAATAAAACCGATTACGACAAACGTCCCGCCATATTCCTGATGCATCGCCGACAGAAATAATGCCAATCCTACACGAATATACTAAGGACACTCTATAATGCCTCGAACTCTGAATCAGATGGAAAGATCTGCCAAAAATATTATCTCGGATATCGAGCTCACCGATGATGAGCGTCGCCTCTCGGATGTCGATGTCGCTACCCGGTTGCATTACATCTCGTTTGCTTCCGGATCGAGCGGCAATAGTTGCTATGTCGGCAATAAGGATGGCGGGGTAGTGATCGATGCCGGTATTCGTGCCGATCATATTCGCGATATTTTGCAGCAAAACGGGGTGCCGATGAGCAGGGTGAAGGGATTGATCCTCACTCACGATCATAGCGACCATGTGAGATATTCCTACAACTTGCTGCGGGAGAACCGCCATTTGTCGCTCTATTGCACCCCTCGCGTGCTCAATGGCTTGTTGCGTCGCCACAGCATCTCGAAGCGCATCAAGGAGTATCACACACCGATTTTTAAGGAGATCCCTTTCAAGGTGGCGGGGATGGAGATCACTGCCTTCGATGTGCCTCACGATGGCTCGGATAATATGGGCTTCTCCATCAGATATGACCATCATCATTTCGTGCTTGCTACCGACCTGGGGAGCGTTACTGAGCGTGCCCGATACTATATGACGCAAGCCAATTACTTGGTGATCGAAGCCAATTATGATGCCGATATGTTGCGCCGTGGCAGCTATCCGGAGTATCTGAAGGCTCGCATCGTCGCCGGCAACGGCCATTTGGATAATGTAGAGACGGCGCGATTCCTGAGCGAGATCATTAATCCGGAGTTAAAATATATCTTCCTATGCCATCTCAGCAAGGACAACAACAATCCCTCGATCGCCCTGAAGGTGGTAAGGGAGGCGTTGCAAGGCCGAGGTGTCACTGTCGGCAATGCCGAGAATACTCTCGCCGACCGCCGTGCCGACGTCCAGCTTATGGCGCTCCCACGCTTCAACGCCACCCCCCTCTTCCATTTCCTATAAGAGCGCGCACTAAAATTTTTAGAACATGCTCTTAGAGCGCGTTCCTTAAATTTTTTTGGTCGTAGAGGCGGATATTTTTGAGCAGATTTTGAAAGTCACAGCGGGCACAATGCGTGCATTGTAACCGATGTGAGTTTCGAAATATGCCAAAAAGATCCGGACTAAGGTAACTTAATCTACCAATATACATTGCTGATTTTGTCTTCATTTTAACTTTTTTTTACAGAATTGTGTTAATGAAATGTTAATTTCAGTTTGCGATTCCGAAAATCGTTGGAGCGTTGAAGTT